>JAGOOF010000058.1 GCA_017992655.1 Patescibacteria group bacterium | reverse complement strand
CGCTTTGTCCGGTGTTGTGAATGAGGGCGATTGTAGCCACTAGTCGCGGTTTTACCGCATATTTCACACCACTGGTTAAGCGCTAGATTCGATAGATGCTTGACCTTCATAATAGACTCCATTAACATAATTATGATAGCACAAAAAAAATTAAAGATCAACTACCATGCTTGAATTAATACAAACTAGCCCCCTTGCCTTTTTAGTAATATTGGGCGGATTGATAATCGCTCTGGCGTTTCATGAGGCAGCTCATGCTTTTGCGGCCCATGTATTAGGTGACGACACTGCAAAAATGGCCGGCCGTCTTACCATTAACCCCCTCAAGCACTTAGATTTATGGGGTACACTCGCTTTGATTTTTTTTCGTTTTGGCTGGGGAAAGCCAGTACCGGTCAACCCCCGCAATTTTAAAAATCCTGCGGTGGGTAATTTGCTCGTTGCTCTTGCCGGACCGGCAACAAATTTATTAATCGCGTTAATATTGGGGGGAATTACCTTCTTATTCTCTCCAAGTTCGCTGGTAGTTTTAATGATTTCTACGATTGTGTACATCAACATTCTCCTCGCTTTCTTTAACCTCCTCCCTATCCCCCCGCTCGACGGATCAAAAATTTTAGGGTTGTTTTTAAGCGAGGAAACTGCCTACGAGCTTGAGCGTTTTGGGCCCGCTATTTTATTAGCTTTTATTCTGTTTGCAAGTACAATGTCTTCCACGTTCTTGTTACCCTTCTTGAATCTCGTCAATCGTTTAACTAACTTCCTCACGGTACTCTAGCCACAAGTGAATACTGAAGCCATTAAATATGGTACAATACAAGCGTGAACTCTTTTCTCATCACCAGTTATCTGCTAGTCTATAAGATGTCCGGGGAGTAGCATAGTTGGTCTAATGCGCAGGGCTGGGGGTCCTGAGATCGGAGGTTCAAATCCTCTCTCCCCGACCAAATTGCGTTTCTTATCTTAAATGAATTAGCATCTTTATTTCACCAATGCCTGATATATCAACTAATTTAGAGGTTCTATATACTCGACTAACTCACGCCGAGCGTCTGGCCGACCGCTTTTTAACAAGCCAAGCGTACAACACAAGTGATCCCGATAGTTTGCACGAAGGAACCATTTTTGGGCAAATAGAAATTCTTAATCCGTGGTTTCCCACCTCGCAAATCGGGCAAACCATTATTAACACCGCAATTCGCGAATATTACCGCTCGACCGACTCAAGCGAATTAAATAATTTTGAAAATGCCCTAAAAAAGGTAAATGATACATTGGCACAGGTTACCCAAAGTGGCGAAACTGAATGGGTCGGTAACCTTCACGGTATTCTTATGCTTATAAGCGGGAAAGACATCCACATTTCGCAAACTGGGGCAACCGATGCTTTTCTTTTTCGTGGCCGACAGATAAACCACATCACGGAAGGACTTAGTGACGTAAGCGACACTCATCCCCTAAGGACCTTTAGCAACATTGTGAGTGGCACTTTGAACGAGGGCGATAAAATTGTCATCGCTAATCCTGCGTTTAGCGAAAAAATCACACTGGAAGAAATGGGTACTATTCTGCAGGAAAGTTCTCCTTCTGTTGCCGCCACAGAGTTTGCCCGCCTTCTAAAAAAAGAAAAAGCAACCCCAGCCGAAGCAATAATTATTGAAATCGCAACAAAAAACTCGATTGCCTCTCTTCCTCTTGAGGAAAAAAATGACACTGTTTATCTAGACAGAGGGGGGGTGGGGTCACTATGGCAGGGAATAAGCACATTCAGCAGGTCAAAAAGTAGTGGGGGAAGCAGTAAAAGCGCCAACGCTTTCACCAAAGCAACACAGGTCAACGCAACCATCCTTCGTTCACTCCGCCATGCTGATAATTTTTTTGACGCAAAAATAAAACCGCCCGTGCAAAGCGCGGCCAAATCGCTGTATAAAGCAGGATCAAGCGGGGTAAGAAAAGGTTACCAAAAATTAACGCGTGGCCGAGAAACAAAGGCAACTCGCCTTGCTTCTTCTTTCTCCACACATTTCTCCTCTTTTTTCAGAAGTGTTGCCCGCCTCTTTAGCTTTGGTGGTAGCACAAGTGAAATTAGCCGCTCTCGTCGCTACGGTGTTTGGGGAGCAGCACTCATAATAGTTTTAATTATTCTAGTGGTTATTACTCGCATACAACCGAAAACTGCAGGCACAGAAAACGATGCAAAGTTGCAATCAACTGTTTCCGACCTCACAAGCCGTCTCAGCCGTATTAAGTTGCTTTCTGCTTACAACGATAAAACGGTTGCACTGGAAGAAATAAATAATATTATTAAAGAAATTAATTCCTATGGTCCAGCGCAAGACCTACCCCCCTCTCTTAATAACGTACGCGTGCAAACTATCTCTGAGCTAGGGGCTCTTACCAATACAAAGAATTTGGAAATGGAAGAAGTTGCCGACTGGGGAAACCGTCCCTTTTTTGCAGGTTTTGAGGGTGAAGGTTATGCTCTTAACAAATTCCTAATTACAAAAGTTCCTGGCAATGAGAATACGACTGTAAGCGACGTTAACACACTTAAGGCAACCGCCGTAGATCGTGGTGGCAAAAACATTTATTTTTTAGCAGATAGTAATGTTTACGTTTTCGATAGTAAAAGCAAAAAAACGAGCACAGTTAAGCTTTCTGCTGGCCAATGGCCTGCTGCCCACAGTTTTGATTTTTTTGATGATAATTTGTATTTTCTCGATAAAATAAACGGATCAATGACCAAATTTATTAAGCAGGATAACGGCTACAGTGAGGGCAATGAATATGGTAAGCCGGAGGGAGATGAGCTAAAGAGGGCGGTTGACTTCTCCATAAACGGCAAGCTTGTAACTCTCCTTGAGTCAGGAGATATCGTACAATACACAAGCAATGGACGCGACGCAGTTAAATACAGTAATCTGCCCGCCGATGGCTTCATTAAGAACCCACAAAGAATATTTGCCGACCTTGACTCTCCTAATATATTTGCGATTCATGAGGACAAATGGGTTGATGGCTTATGGCGTCTTAGCAAATTTACGCGTAGCGGAAGCTATGTGAGTAGCTGGTTCCTGCCCGAAAAAGGACAAAACTGGCAAGCGGTTGACCTGGATATCGCTAGCGCCACTATGTGGATTATTACTGAAAACGCAATTGGCAAAGTAAAAATATAAGCCTTATATTTCTTCTGGCGCCTCTACCCCTAATATATTGAGGCCACACTTAATAATTTTTGCGCCTGCCAGAAGCACAGCGAGGCGAAGTTTTTGTGTGGCAATATCGGCTTTAAGCACAGGAAATTTTTCGTAGTAGTTTGTGAGGACAACCGATAATTCATATATGTAAAGCGCAAGGATATTGGGCGATTGATTTTCTGCGGAAGAAGCAACAATATCAGGAAATTGTACAATTTTAACGGCAATCGTTCTTTCTTCGTCGTTTAGTTCTTCTCTTAAAAACGGCTGTACCTTTGCTTTGCGATGAACTGATTTGAGACGAGCATAGGTATATTGAAGGTAGGG
>JAGOOF010000057.1 GCA_017992655.1 Patescibacteria group bacterium | reverse complement strand
CTATTAGGTGGTGTGGATAACTTTTGTCTTTACCCGTACCAATATCGAGCCCCCTGTACACTTAGCGCGAGTCGGCAGAAATAAGCTCACCATTAAACTCACGCGCCAAAGCAATAGCAACGTCT
The DNA here is from genome assembly GCA_017992655.1 of Patescibacteria group bacterium. GTDB lineage: Bacteria > Patescibacteriota > UBA1384 > UBA1384 > UBA1384 > UBA1384. The sequence goes on along the minus strand of JAGOOF010000057.1, from coordinate 3,431 downwards.
GTTTTCCCAGAAGAAGTAGGGCCCACAACAAAAATAACTTTTTTATTTGTTTTAACGGTTTTTTTTCTTTGCGTCATAGTGTCCTACAAGGCGATATAGCCAGTTAGTATTTTGGTTTTTTGCTCCGTGTAACAAGAAGTGTTTGTCCGCGTGGGCTCAGCGTGATCTTGACCCACTGCCCCTGCTTTGCACTATTAACTAAACGTAAAAGATGGAGAGGTAAGATTACGCCGAGTGAATTGCCGATTTTAATAATTTTGGTGTGCCATTGTGCTTTCATAGTTTCCTCTTTATGTTATAACCTGTTATAACTCGTTGTTTTTAGTGTTGTTTTGAACCTGTTATGTAAAATTCTTGTAGCCGAAAAAGTTATCCACAATTATTATACATCATTTTCTTTGTTATAACATAGCCAGCGCGCCATTATTTTTACAGTTCGAACGGTAATGGAGGTCACGGATAGTTCTCACTTTGCTCGAACAGTAATGTGACTATCGCCAGAGGTTATTTTTACTGTTCGAGAGAACTACGCGAAGCGTCATCTCGAGAACTATTTACCGCCAATATTACACTAAATGTAATAGTTCTCACTGGGTACAGTTCGAACGGTAAAGAGGTCACGGATAGTTCTCGCTTTGCTCGAACAGTATTGACTCCTTACTGTTCGAGGATTAATGTCCGAGAACTATTCCCGTGAACTATCATCCTAACGCAGTAGTTCTCACTGCGTTCGAACGGTAATGGAGGTCACGGATAGTTCTCACTGCGTTCGAACAGTAATGGGTGCCACCGTCGTTATTCTTATTGTTCGAGAGAACGCACGTAGTGCCATCTCGAGAACTACTAGGCGCTGATACTGGAACTGGCGTAGGGGGTTCTCGCTTCCGCTCGAACAGTAACAAGATTATCGTTCGAGGTGTACTCACCGAGAACCCCGCCCAATGGGGCGGGGCAAGCCCGCCTAGGACAGGACGGGCAAGCTCCCAGCCGTCATTCTTATCGTTCGAGGTGTAATCGCCGAGAACTATCAGCCTCTGATATCAGGACTGACGTGGTAGCTTGCCCCGCCTTTTTAGGCGGGGTTCTCGCTTCCGCTCGAACAGTAAAAAGAGACAGCGGTTGCCTCCTTATCGTTCGAGGAGCGAAGCGCCGAGAACTACATACCATTCTAGTACCAGACGAAACGCATTACTAAAATATACACTATATAAGTTAATCTTTTAGTTCATTATTCATTGCGCAATGCTTCCATTGCAGAAAGCTTGGCAGCGCGACGCGATGGATACCAACCCGCAAAACGAGCAACGGCAAAAGATAAAACAACCATACCAACCATTAGCCCCCAAGGGGTATAAAAAAGCGCGACACCTTGCCCTTCGCCACTTATACGCATTAGCGTACTTAGCACACCATTTAAGCCAGCGCCGATTGCCATAGCCATAAGCACACCAAGACCGCCACCCAAAAGACCAAGTATACTCGATTCAGTGGCAAACATTCGCCCTATTTCCGCATTGCCGGCACCAATTGCTTTCATTATCCCCACCTCGTGCGTCCGTTCGATAAGTGAAATTGTCATAATATTAACTATCCCCAACAGTGCCACCAGAAGAGCAACTCCACCAATTAAAGCAAGCACCAGCTGGACAACCAAGAAAACCTTATCTACTCGCTCAATCAAATCTGTTACTGATTTTGTTTTTAGCCCCAGCTTCTCCACTTCTTTTCTTATATCGGCAACATTTTTACGCGATTTCGCCTTAATTTTGATAGATGAATACTCGCTTCCGTTTAAAGTATTTTTCATTTTCTCCAAAGGCATATAAATGGCGCTTATCACATCGTCTTTACTGACACCACTAATTACAGCGGTAAACTTTTTCCCCGAAAGCGCCTCTTCCAGCTCCTTAAAAGAAATTTGCTTGTTTTCCGTATCGGAAGGTATCAATTGCACGTTGATGGTTTTGCCGATTAGCTCTTCCGGGCTCTTAACACCATAGTTACGGGCAGTGGCAGCAGAAACAACCACGTCTTCAAAAGTACCTTTGGTTATATTAACGCCCTCAAAGTCCAGTGTTTTTTCCTGCAAACCACTCACCATAACCGCGGTGGAGGTGCCGTTTACCTGCGCGCTCCCCGCCATGGTAAGAGCAGGACTCACCAACTCCACATTTTCAAAAGATTGAAACTTTTCCACAAGGCTATCGTCGAACGCTAAAATAGAAGTGTCTGATTTAGTGACATCAATGGAAACCAACGCATTAAACGAGGCAAGCTGGTTTGAGGTGATCCTTTGCAACCCGATGCCCAGCGATATTAAGCCAACTATGGTGCCAATACCAAGCGCAACACCAAACATCGCAAAAAACGTCCTTAATTTATTGCTTTTGAGGTGTGCCCACGCCAGCTTAAAAATATTTGTGCCGTTGACTGTGCCGTCTACGTTTTGCGGAACAAAATTTTTTATCTTTTCTAAAACTGTGCTGTTGGCCGTTTTTCTTTCCCCTCGACCTGTTCTTTGCCCTCGTATTGTGCCGTCTTTCATTTCTAGTACCCGGTCGGCAAGCACGGTGTAATCGCGGTTATGGGTCACCATTATCACTGTTCTCCCCCAAGAGTTAACCTCTTGCAGAGTTTTGATAATTTGCGCGCTATTCGCCTCATCTAGATTGCCGGTTGGTTCATCGACCAGTAAAATTGCGGGGTCTAAAACCAAAGCGCGCCCAATTGCTACTCTTTGTTGCTCCCCGCCCGAAAGTTGTACCGGGCGGTGGTTCGCGCGCTCTCCCAAGCCAACAATATCCAAAATAAGCTGGGCACGCCGATCGGCTTCCCTCGCCTTAACACCTGCTAAAATTAAGGGCAAAGCAACGTTTTGCTTGGCGTTTAGAGTAGAAACCAAATTAAACTGTTGGAAAACCATTCCCACTTCGTGGCGCCTGTACAAGGCGCCCGCGCGCGGCTTAAGGTTGTTAATATTCTGCCCGTAAACCTTAATACTGCCGGAGCTAGGCGCATCGAGCGCTGCTAAAAGCCCTAAGAGTGTACTTTTGCCACAGCCAGAAGAACCGAGTATCACCACAAACTCACCCTCGTTAACACTAAAATTCACGCCTCGCAGGGCCTGAACTTTACCGCCTAAATAATCTTTCTTTAGGTTCTCAACTGTTATTTGAGGTGCCTGGCTCGCTGCCATCCTGTGCCCTCCGCCACTCGCGTGGGTTATTCTTTGTGTCTTTCTCTAGCTCTTCTGCGTTATTTGTAAAAAGTTCAAAAAAGGAAAAACTAACAAGGCCAATAATTACCGTAAAGACAATTAAAGAAATGGCAACCAATGCTACCTTAGTGGTGTTTGCCTCGGGATTAGTAATAAATAAAGCAACCGCGCCTAAAAGGGCAGCCAGGCCGAGTGCCACGCCAAACAACAAAAT
>JAGOOF010000056.1 GCA_017992655.1 Patescibacteria group bacterium | reverse complement strand
GTACTCAACACCCTTTTTCTCGGTGATCTTGCCTGTAAACAAAACTACGTTTTTCCCTTTCAGACTATATTTTTTCTCGACATCCTTATAGTCGTTGGTACTAGAAAACTTGGATAGGTCAACACCACCCGTAATAATGCGCACCCTCCGTAGGTATTTCTTTTCCCCAAACACTCTTTTCATCCACTTTTTGGTATCGCCTGAAACGGCATTAATATAATAGGCAGAGTTTAAGCCGAACAAGGTAAGTGGCACCCACCTTTTGTCTTGCGAAGCACACAATATACCAGTGCCGTGACTTGTAATAATGTAGTTTACGGAAAATATGGAACGAATGTAATTAGCAATAAAGGCGAAATGTGATATGTGGTGAACGTGAATAACATCTGGCTTGAAAGCGTAAAAAACCTCTAAGACGCTGTTGGTAAAAGAACGGAAGACCACATCCATTTCCTGGCCTGTAAGTTTTGAGTAAATCTTGCAATCAGGCCATGCGGGGTGTCCGGTGAAAGCTACCGGGAAAGGCATATTGAGCTTGAATATTTTAACGCCCTTTACCAGTTCGCTTTTACCATTTAAGCAAGGGCACAGAATCGCCACCTCATCGTGAGAGTATTGTTTGGCGTAAGTTTCCGCCAATTTGCGCGCGTATGTACCGCTACCACTGCCGGATAAAGGAAACATTAACAAATGTAAAATTCTCAGTTTTTTCATAGTGCACCACCCATGTTTTCGGCTATGTTAATCTTATTTGTACCATATTGAAATGAAAGTGACAAGCTCCATCACCCAAAATAGCTAATCGACGGGTTCATTACGCAGGTATTTTGCGGCACTTTCGGGGCTTACTATATCAATGACCATGCCCGCTCCTAACTCGAAGCCACCATAGTTAGAAAGACGAGGACCAATCTCCATGTGCCAGCGATAATAAGGTGCGTTTTTTTCGCTGTTCGGTGCACTGTGGATAAAAAAGTTAAGAGGAGGATCATCTAAGGCGCTATCGAGTTTGCCAAAAACAATACGGCAAATCTTTGCTAACTGAGCAATAAGTTTATCACTCATACTCATAAAATGCGCCATGTGGAACTTGGGGACAATCCAAGTCTCAAAGGGAAAGCGAGCAGCATAAAGCGTAAACGCCAAATAATCCCTTGTTTCCGCTATTACTCTTATTTTTTGCTTCTGCTCGTGAGCAACTAAATCGCTAAAAACATTAACACCGTTGAGCTCGAAATAGCGCCTTGTTTGTTCTAATTCGCGCCTTACGTTATTGGGTACAACGGGAGAGCAAAAAATTTGCGCGTGGGGGTGCCAAATACTGGCCGCCGCCTCTGGCTTGTAGTTGTAAATGGGCATACTGTAGTAGTTACTATTAACAGAGTCAAAATACTGGTAGCGCCGTTTAAAGGTTAAAAATAAATCCTGCCATACTGTTTGGTTAAATTTTGTTGGCCCTACCGTGTTTTCGTCTTTAATTACGACAACATCGTGCCCTCCTATAGAGGGGCGGATTAAATAAAACCGATCTTCTACTTGATGGGCGCGGGTAGAAAGATTTTGTGGACCCTCGAGAAAGGCTGGATATTTATTAGGAATAACAAAAACATTTTTTGTATCGAACTCCTTATGTCTTGTTTTCCACGCATCCCCTCCTACCCTAAAAACGCTTTCTTCGCCCGCGTCTGGGCGAATACTTGTTTTGCGCCCCACAAAATCGGAAGGGCGCTTTGCTCTTTCTGGAGCAATCACCACCCACTCGCCAGTTATAATGTTTTGTCTAAGTTGTGGCATTGTTCCGTCCTTCTTTATTTTCCTCCTGACACCCTAATTCTACCAAGGAAAAAAGATTTTTGCGAAAACCTTTTTCTTAAAAAATGCAATATAAGATTAGTGACCACTTAAAAGCGCAATTTTGTTTTTGTAAGTACTCTGGTTAGCGTGGCACAAGGCAATTGCCACCGCATCTGCTTCGTCGTCTTGCTTGATGAAAGAGTGGGCGCCCAATATGCTTTTTACCATACTTTGCATTTGTTTTTTATCGGCATGGCCATAGCCGGTAATACTTATTTTGATTTGCGTTGGTTTGTATTCGGTAATGGCAATTTTCGCTTGTTCGAGCGCTAAAAGCACCACGCCCCGCGCTTGTCCCACTACGATACCGGTTTTCACGTTTTGTACAAAAAATAATTCTTCCACCGCCGCCTCCGCGGGCTGGTATTTTTTAATAATTACGGTAAGCTCCTCGAAAAGTGTTTGCAAGCGCTTGGAGGTCGGGCTGCCTGTCTTTGTTTTGATACAACCAGAATCGACAAGGCAATAATCGCCGTTATTCTTTTTTTCTACCACTGCCCAGCCACAGAGGGCAGAGCCCGGATCTATGCCGATTATTCTCATGCCACTATGATACCAAAAGAATCACATCGCCGGACAATTTTACTGTTCGATGTTTACGGATCGAGGTGCCTGTATCGAGTGCTACGAGATGCCTGTATCGAGTGAAACCGAGATGCCTGTATCGAGTGCTACGAGATATACTCACCGAGAACTACCAACCGTTGGCACAATAACCTACGTGGTAGTTCTCACTTCGTTCGAACAGTATTGATCCCTTATCGTTCGAGGGGTAATCCCCGAGAACTATCCTCTGGCTACCGGCCACTGGCGTCCGGCCTTTTATAATCCGTGTTGAGCTTGTCGAAATACGAACAGTAGTGGCTTTTTACTGTTCGAGGAATGGAATGACGAGAACTAAGAACCATCAGTTGATATCTAGACGTAATAGTTCTCACTCCGTTCGAACAGTAAGGGGACTATCGTTCGAGGTGTAACCACCGAGAACTACCAACCGTTGGCACAATAACCTACGTGGTAGTTTACCCCGTCCCCTTCGGAACGGGGTTATTGCTTCGCTCGATTTTTACTGTTCGAGAGAACTGCGCGAAGCGTAAAGCGAAGCGCCATCTCGAGAACTAAGAACCGTGAGGATTATCCTGGTGCGATAGTTCTCACTTCGTTCGAACAGTAATAAAAAAACACAGCCACGCGCACCACGACCTTGACAGAGGCCTGTTTTTGCCATACAATATTATGTCGCCTTAGGCGGTGCAAATTCTTTCCCTAAAGGGGGAAAAGATGAACATTAACAAAAAGATTGGATTTATCGTTTGCTTAGCGGCGCTGGCAGTAATGGCCAGCACCGCTTACGCCCAGTCCATCTCCCTGCGTATGCCGGGAGCCCACTGGAGAGCCGACTACGGCCCTGGTGGGACGAGGGTACAAGGGGAGGTCGGAAGCGGAGACTATCGCCTCCGCTACGACAACTACAGGCCGTACGACCGTTATGGCTACGGCTATGGTAACCAGTTAGGGGGGCCGGTAGGCGGTTACTATCCGCCTTACACGGGTATGGGGAGCTATGGCCCGCCCCTCGGCCTTCCTGGCACTGCCGTCTTCCGGCCGGACATCACGGCCATCCCGAGCTCACAGGGAGATTACACGGTGAGAGCCGTGAATAACCTCCCGATCCCGGTAAAAATCGACGCCTTTGACCCTATATACCGGCAGGACCGGGGC
>JAGOOF010000055.1 GCA_017992655.1 Patescibacteria group bacterium | reverse complement strand
CCATAAAACCGATGGTTACTGCCCATTTAACTTAAGTGCTGGTGTGCAAAAGCTCGATGGTACTACCGCCTTAAAATATGCCCGTTCGCGCGAAACTACTTCCGATTTCGACCGCGCGGCGCGCCAACAAAAACTTATTATGGCAATTCGCGACAAGGCGCTTTCGCTGGGAATTTTGTCTAACCCGAAAAAAGTGGTTGACATTATTGATGTTTTAGGCAACCATCTGCGCACCGATATGTCTGTAACAGAGCTGAAAGAATTGATTACGTTGTCGAAAGATCTCGACATGGGCAATATTAAACGTGAAGTAATTAGCACAGGAGAAAATGGTTTGCTTGTTTCCACGAAAAACAGTAGTGGGCAATACGTGCTTCTTCCTAAAGACGGAACGTTTGCGCAAATAAAAACACTTGTTAGAGAAATTTTCGGCACTACTGAAGAAGCGGATACACCAGAAACAGGTACAGCCGATGGTACTATTGAGGTTTATAACGGCACCGGTACTGCCGGCTTGGCTCGTCTTTTAGCGCCTAAACTTCGCGAGAAAGGGTTTGAAATAGTTGCTCTAAAAACTGCCACCGCTCCCCGAGATGATTCCATCTTATATGACTATACGTCTGGCAATAGCGCGTCGGCAGTTGCTATTATCAAGTCACTTGTACCCGAAGTAACTGTTATTAAGCGTATGGATAGCACGGAAACACTGGACTTTAAACTCATTTTAGGTAAGAATTACACAAGTGATTAAAATAAAAGAAATATCACGCTGGTCTGCGTTGCTATTGTGGCCAACGCTCATTATAGCATCAGTATGGGCCTTGATAATCGACGGAGGTCTTTCTTACCGTCTGCTGGTAATATTTTTGTTTGCTTCTTCGATAGTCTTTGCGTGGTGGCAAAAAAGATTATACCTAGCTGCTGTTTCATTGGTTTTTATTTGTGCCAGTAGCTTAAATGTGTATTTGCAAAACAGTGGTGCCGACGGCTTTTCGCTTGTTGCCACTTATACTGTGCTGGTTTTTGCTCTTGCGACTGCCTGCTTTTCCGCTTTTTTAACGTATGCTCTGAAAGTCAATAAGCCCATAACAATGGTTTATTTGGTGGGAGCGATTTTCTTATGCTTAGAATTTTTCTGGCTCTTATCGCTGTTGGCGGCCGACCCCATTATTAAGGCATTACTTGTTACTGGTTTATTCCATATAACATTTACTATGGTGGCGCTTTATAGCTGGGAAAGACTTTCCAAAGCAAGTTTTCGCTGGTATGTTGTAATCAGTTCTTTGTTTTTTATTTTATTTATTAAAATTATGTAAAGGTGAGTATGAAAAAGAAAACGCTCGCAAAAAAACTAGCCCAGTTTAAGAAAAAGTTGTTGTCGTTGCGAAAAATGAATGTTAAAGAAGTAATTTTTTGGTGGCAGCGCTTGTTGGTAGGTTGGGCAGAATATTTTGTTAATTTGCCGAAAAGAATTCAGCGCCTAACTAGGGCTGAAATTAGAGTAAAAATAGTGCGTTACATGGTCGCGGTAACAATTGCCTATTTTATTAGCGCAGTTGTTATTGGTGCTGGTTTTTACCTTAAAAGGATTCCGTTAAACAACAGTTTTGGCTGGGTTGCCGCCAATGTATTTCCTTTGCCCGCAGAAGTGGTAGGCTTACGCGCTGTTACCTTTAAGGATATTGCGGACCAAGAAAAAATTATTTATTTCTTTGCGAAACAGAGCAATAGCAGTTTGGGCAACCGCCTAGAGGTAGACAATAAAGTAATGGAGTCGGTGCAAGAAGTAAGGCTTGCGCAAAAAACTCTTGATAAATATGGCATAAAGGTAAGTAAGGAAGATGTAGACAAGGTTATGAGCCAGATCGAGGAAGAAAACGAGGGGAAAGAGCAAGTTGAGCAATTACTGCAGGCGCTTTATGGAATGAGCACAGTGCGTTTCAGAAGCGTGGTGTTCGACCAACTCGCACGTGACAAGATTCAATCGGAAGTGCTAAAGACAATCAAAGTCAACCACATACTAGTAAGCGAAGAGGGAAAGGCGCGCGAGGTTAAAGAAAAAGTGGAAAAAGGGGAACAAAGCTTTGCCGATGCAGCGCGTGAGCATAGCCAGGATACGAAGGCCAATGAAACGGGTGGTCTTATTCGCTCTAGCCTGGATACCGATTTTGTGGGACGTGATTCTGGCCTGGCGAAAGAATTTATTGATGCCGCGTTTGCCCTTGAACCGGGGAAGATTTCCGACCCGGTGAAAACTGAATTCGGCTGGCATATTATCAAAGTTGATGAAGTGCGTGGCCACATTGATATGACGTATGCCGATTGGCTGAAAGACGCACAGGTTAATACGCTTATTTGGCGCTTGTACCGCCCTTAGTTGGCCTCTTAGAGCTCGAGTTTTTACTGTTTGAGAGAATTGTAGCGAGAGTAGCGAGCTACCATCTCGAGAACTATGAGCCGTTGATACCGCAACCGACCGATAGTTCTCGCTCCCGCTCGAACAGTAAAGGTTTTATTGTTCGAGGTGTAACCACCGAGAACTAAGAACCATCAGTTTATATCTAAAAGTGGTAGTTCTCGCTCCCGCTCGAACAGTAAAGGTTTTACTGTTCGAGGTGTAACCACCGAGAACTGTCAACCGCTGGTACTATGACCTACGTGGTAGTTTACCCCGTCTCCTTTAGGGCGGGGGTCTCACTGCGTTCGATTTTTACTGTTCGAGTGAATTGTAGCGAGAGTAGCGAGCTACCATCTCGAGAACCCCGCTGGGCGGGGCAAGCTATTCCCGTAAGCTGTCATCCTAACGTGGTAGTTCTCACTTCGCTCGAACAGTAAAGGTTTTATTGTTCGAGGTGTAACCACCGAGAACTAAGAACCATCAGTTTATATCTAAAAGTGGTAGTTCTCGCTCCCGCTCGAACAGTAAAGGTTTTACTGTTCGAGGTGTAACCACCGAGAACTATCGCGTTATTTTTTGCACTAGCGTGGTAGTTCTCACTCCGTTCGAACAGTATTGGGATATGACACTTCTGGCTACTGGCTACTGGCATCTGGCTTTTAATGGTGGTTCCTTGTCCCGCGTAGCTTTAGCGAAGTAGGATCTCTTTGCTCTAACCGTATTTTTGCCGTTTCTGCTTTTGCAATAGGTTTACAAGGCGGAAAAAAGATAATATAATAGCAACTGTGGACCCGTAGTGTAGCGGTTTAACACGCCTCCCTGTCACGGAGGAGATCGCCGGTTCGAATCCGGTCGGGTCCGCCATTGATTATTTTTTATATAATTTGCCGTGTGTTTAATTGCATAGTTTGTGTGTTACAATAATAAGTAATAAAAATAATAAGAGGAGTTTTTTATGAAAAATGGTTGAATGCTATTTACTTGTCTCTTGTGTTGTCTTTGGTTTTTATTGTGCCGATGCCTGCCAACGCAGCCGACGATGTTTACTATGATTTGGGGGAAGGATTTAGGCTTTATATCGCAGCGGAAGTGTGCAAGGTGCCTGGTTGTATTACTTCAAGTGACGACACTGTTTGGAAAGATTATTCCACAACGTCCGTTAACGTTGCGGGCGATGGTGGTTCTGGCGAAACACTAGTGGTTTCTCCCGGCGATGTGCTGACCTTCCGTGGCGGTACAAGCCTTGTGGGTACAAAT
>JAGOOF010000007.1 GCA_017992655.1 Patescibacteria group bacterium | reverse complement strand
GTACATTTTCAACTGGTGTTTCGGGAGATAGCGCCAACCCCCAACTTTCTTTGTTGTCATCCAAAATATCGTTTAACTTTTCCCCCATCTCTGCGTGGAGAATAATGCGGCGATGGCTGAAATTTTCGTAATACGCTACTTCGTCGCCATTTTTTGTCATCATATGAAGTATTATGTCTTTTTCGTAAGGAAAATTAATTTCATTAAAATTGACCGTGGGGGTACCAAAACCGTTGCTCACAATATCTATTTGAAGCTCGGCACAAAGATCGCCAACTAAACTAAGCTGGTGGGCGAAGTCGTCTTTAGTGTAGGCTAAAATGGTTGGAATTATTTTCATTAGTTAAGCATCGTGATTCGTTTAAGGTGCCGAGGCTCCTTGCTTGCGTTTGTGGATAAAAAAGCAACAATAATTTTTTTTGTTTGTTCTATGCTTACATAGCCAGTGGGGACAGAGAGAACATTACTGTCGTTATCGTTTCTTGCTTCGCATGCTACTTTTTCGTTCCAGGCGACGCTGGCCCTTATTTTTTTCTCTCTGTTTGCCGCAATTGCCATGCCTTGTCCGGAACGACAAAAAAGTATACCGAAGTTTCCGCTATCTGCTTGCACTGCTCGTGTCACCTTTTTGGCGAATTGAGGGTAATGTGAAGATTGATTGTTATACGCACCTAAATCTTTTGTTTCATAACCCTGCGCGAGCAGGTATTTTTGCACTTCTTCTTTGTACTCGTATCCCGCATGGTCGCTACCTAAATAAATCATAGGTTCCTTTCTTAGCTATTATATCAAAAAAGTGTAAAGGGCGCTTTTTTATTGACTTTTTTCTGCTCTTTTGTACAATATGGGCAACTGGTCGAGAACCCTTTTAGGGGGTGGGGTTCTCCCAGGCATCGCCGGGCCGCCATCATCCTCATTTGCGGCCCGGTTTTTTTATGTAATTTTAGCCAATCGCACTACCGTTAAGAGCGCTTTTCTCTAGCTTTAAGAGAACCGGTTCCCCTTTCTCGTTATGCCCTGCCAAAAGCATGCCCTCACTTACGAAACCCATTAACGACTTTGGTTCTAAATTCGCTAAAACAGCAATCTTTTCTCCTTGTAGTTGCTCTGGCGTATATTGCCTACCGATGCCTGCAACGATTTGAACTGTTTTTTCGCCTAGTGACACCTTGAGCAAGAGCAATTTATCAGATTTATCAATTTTCTTTGCTTCCGTTATTTCCCCTACTCTTAATTGAACTTTGTTAAAATCTTCGAAGCTAATCATTGTTTACTCCACTATTGATGTTTTGTAATGTTTTGTGATACAGACAATAATCACACTCTGAATCTGGTGCGGGTAAGTTATCGCTTTCTAAACACTGTTTCATTGAGCGTAAGACACCGTCGACCCAAGCACTATTACCCCGGTAAGGTATAAGCGTAATATCAAACTCCAGTTTTTTGTCGAAAGCCTTTTTGTCGGTAATACCGTTACAATAAACAAAATAGCCGGTTTCAGACACATTCAAGCCATTTCGTGCTACAAGCCATTGATATATTTCCATTTGTCGCTTATAACTGTCTTGCCACGCTTGGTCTAGATCGGTAATTTTTCCTGCCTTGGAGGTTGACTTATAGTCAACTACAATATATTCCCTGTTTTTTGAATTTTGCCACAAGTCATCAATTGCTCCGTAAACAAGAAAATTAGTGGGCTCATGCAGATATCTTACTCCATTGAAGTTATTGCGCCAATCATCAAGCTTATCGTGGCTTGCAGGGAAAGCATCGAGGCCGTATTCCTCCATAAGAGGGTGGCGACTGCTTTGCGCACGGTGTATGTCAAATTCTTGTTTTAAGAGATGGTCAACTGCTGAATTGAGAGCAAATGGGAAGCCAGGAGGACGACTAATGCCAATCCTTCTGTCTAAATAAAAACAGCGCGGACACTGTAAGAAAAGTTCTATTTTGCTTCTAGATATCTTAAAAGTTTGGGACGCGCCCGGCGCGTACAAACCGCTCTTTCTTAATGGAGTGTAATATTGTGACATAGTATTGCACTTTAGCAGATAGTGTTATTGTGCCAGTATTTAACTACTTATGCAATTGCTAGCCACTAGAGAAAAAACAAACTTCGTGTTACACTATCAGTTGTGGAAAAAATATCTAAGGAAGCGCTCGCGTTACACAAAAAAGGGCAAGGTAAGCTCGAAGTGTGTTCAAAGTGTAAAATTAACAATAAACACGATTTATCGTTAGTTTATACTCCCGGCGTTGCTGACGCAAGTCGCGCAATAGCAAAGGACAAAGCTCTTTCTCGTTTTTTGTCATGGAGTGGCCGTCTTATCGCGATTCTTTCCGATGGTTCAGCTGTGCTTGGCCTGGGCAATATTGGGCCGGAGGCGGCATTGCCCGTAATGGAGGGCAAGGCGTTGCTTATGAAGCAATTTGCAAACATAGACGCTGTGCCTATAGTAGTAAAAACACAGGACCCAGCCGAAATAATTAAATTAGTTAAGAACATCTCCCCAAATTTTGCCGGTATAAACTTAGAAGATATTGCTGCTCCGGCCTGTTTTCAAGTTGAAGATGGTCTACAAAACATCGGAATACCAGTTTTTCATGACGACCAACACGGAACGGCAATTGTGGTGACAGCAGCTCTGCGCAACGCCGCGAAAGTGGTAGGTAAGCCCTACAGTAGTATGAAGGTGGTAATTTTAGGGGCAGGCGCGGCGGGTCTTGCAATTGCCCGCATGCTACTTGGCCTTCGCTGTTTCTCTGGTTCGTGTGCGAGATTAAAAAAATACCAAGCAGTGCAAGATGTAATTGTAGTGGATACAAGTGGCGCCCTGTATGCCGGCCGTGAAAGGCAAAATATTTACAAACAAGCGATCGCGGGGATATCTAACAATGAGCAAAGGCGTGGTGATATTTTAAGGGTTGCTAAGGATGCCGACGTTATTATCGGCGTTTCTGGCCGTGGTGTTATTACAAAAGAGATGATTCGTGCAATGTCACCTCGCCCTATTATTTTTGCGCTTTCCAATCCAACACCGGAGATAATGCCGGAAGAGGCATTAAAGGCAGGGGCGCAAGTTGTTGCTACGGGAAGGAGTGACTTTGATAACCAGATTAATAATGTTCTCGCTTTTCCTGGTCTTTTTAGAGCAGTGGTCGACGGTGAACTAACAACTATTAGCGAAGAAATGAAGCAAGCTGCAGTTGATGCGATCACGCGCGCAATACCAAAACCAACGTCAAACAAAATTGTTCCGAATCCTTTTACTAGTGGTTTATCTGATCAGGTAGCAAAAGCGGTTTTGTCCGCTCGCTAATAACTTAAAGTTACTACTTATCTAATTCTGTCTGAATTTGGGCGGCAAGGTCTTCATAGCTCGAAGAGCTGATCTCTCGACCATTTAGATAAAGAGTCGGTGTGCCAGAGACCTGCAAAGCTATTCCATCTTCATAATCCTTTTGGGGGAGAGAAGCATATTTTCCTTGCTCCATTTCGCTGTTGAACCGCTCTAGGTCAAGCCCAATCTCGCTCGCAAATTGCGCAAAACTATTTTCTGTTAAATTGCTTTGGTTTGCAAATATTTTGTAATACATTTCCCAAAACTTATCTGGATTCTGCGCTGCTGCCGCTTCTGTTGCTTCAGCCGCTTTTTGTGAAAGCGGGTGGCTAGATAGCGGGAAGTGGCGGAAGACGAATTGAATTTTGCCTTCAAAGTTTTCGATTATTTTTTCAATTTTCTCGGTGGTGATTTTGCAATAAGGGCATTGAAAATCAGAGAATTCAACCAAAGTTACTTTCGCACTAGAGGGCCCAATGCGATGACGAGCGTTGCCTAAAAGTAATGCTTGATCGACGGGTTCACCTCCCTCGTCGGAAGAAGCAATGGCGTCGCTTGTGCCGTCAATAGCAGTTTGGGGGGAAGATTTATCTTTTGAAAAAAACATCACCGCACCCACTAGTAGCGTAAGCATTATCACTATTCCCATAAAGGCTCTCATTGTAACTCCCTCGTAATTATCTTTTTAACGTTGGCTACGGTTTTATATAATTGATCTTGTTTATTATGTAGCGAATAGTCAAAGCGTTCTTCCATTTTTATTTCGCTTTCTCTAATTGAGAGGCGTTGATTTATTACTGTATCAGGCATCCCTCTATCGTGCAACCTTTTGATAATCTCATCTTTAGTTGCTTCAATAAATATTACAACCGCTTGTTTGTCGTATATTTTTTTTATGGCAAGTGCACCGTTAACGTCTATGTCAAGCAAAGGATGCTTTTTTTTCGTGAGCACGTCTATAACAGCGTATCTCGGAGTGCCGTAGTAGTTGCCATTATATAAATTGTATTCAAGGATCTCTCCTTTTTCTATCATTTTTTGAAACTCGCTTTTTGTAACAAAAAAATGTTTGCTTTTAAATCTGTCGTCTGGTCTTTCGGGGCGGGATGTCAATGTTCTTACCCACTCTAAATTGAGATCCATTGCTATTAAGGCGCTTGCAACACTCCCCTTTCCAGCGCCTGAAGGACCAGTTAGGACAAAGATTTTTTCATTATTCCCTATCTCGCCCGTTGCGTGCGCGAGTGCCTTGTTTATTTTTGGGGTGAAAAACTTTCTCATATCGGAGGGAACAGGAGCAAAAATGTCAACATCTACCATTCTTTGAGGGCTTTTAAAGTGCAAAAATACTGCATGGAGCATTTGTCTCTTAACGTTATATTCTGAGGATATTTTTCTACTCATCTTAGTGTTGTAATCTGGGTCCCCTAAAATCGGAGTGCCAATTGTTTTTGCGTGAAGCCTAACTTGATGGGTGCGTCCGGTTTTTATAGTAAATTGGACAAGGGAAATATTTTTGTCAATTATTGTAATTAGCTTGTACTCGCTAATCGCCTCACGTGCATCTTTATCCAGGCCAAGGAAAGAGCTTGTTTTTTTTGTTCTTCTTTTTTGGTTGCGTGATATTTTTGTGTTAATAATTCCCTGTTTTTCATGTGGCACACCGGCGACGAGGGCGATATATTTTTTCTTGACGCTACGATTTTGAAATTGATCCTGAATTTTTTTTAATACTTTGGGGTTTTTCGCGAGTACTATTGCCCCGCTTGTGTCATTGTCAAGCCGGTGTACGATCCCTGCGCGACTGGGTTCGGGCCATGCTTCACTGTTAAGATTGGCTTCTCTCGCCCACCACTGCGATAAAGTGGCGCTATTATCAATCTTACTAGCAGAATGAGTTAATACGCCTGCCGGCTTATTCACCACGGCGCAGGCAGAATCTTCGTATAAGATGGAAATATTATTGGCCATTGTCTAGTTCTGGTTTAGGCGGAGTTGATTCTATTGCTTTTTCACTTTTTATTTTTTCAACAACCGCCATTAGTTTCCTGTCCCTTGTAGTTGAAACATTGCGAAATTGCCGGCTCGCAGACTCTATTCTTATACCAAGCTTATCTACCTCTTCCGAGTACTTGCTATATTCAGAGTCGAATTTATGAATTAAGCCAATAATATTTTGAAGATTTTCTTGATACTGAAAGTTTGTGTGCGCTTGTTTTATCATTCTTAATATCGCTGTAAAGGAAAATGGACCAGCTAGTATCACCTTGCGCTTCATCGCCTCTTCCCACAGCTCGTTGTAGCGGTCGTAAATAAAACTGAAAATCATTTCATTTGGGATAAAGAGAATAACAAAGTCGACAGTTTTCTCTTCCGGGTTGATATAGTCGCGGCTTGTTACTTGTTTTATTTTTGCCTTTACGTCCTGTTGAAAAGTGCGTAAATGGGCGACCTGCTGTTCTTTGTCCTTGCTCTCTATATATTGCACAAGGGAACGGTAGGGAAATTTTGCATCAATGTTGATTTTAGTTTTATCAGGAAGATATATGGTGAAGTCGGGGCGTGTATC
Organism: Patescibacteria group bacterium; assembly: GCA_017992655.1. Classification (GTDB taxonomy): domain Bacteria; phylum Patescibacteriota; class UBA1384; order UBA1384; family UBA1384; genus UBA1384. Next base: position 11,786 of record JAGOOF010000007.1, on the reverse strand, counting down.
TACTGTTTCTTGCGTTTTGTTGACGACATAATCCTGCCCAATGACAAAGCCAGCCATCTTTAAAAGGTTTTCCGCTACTTGCTCACCGAATTGGCCTCTAAGCTGGTTGTTAGAAAGCAAGCTTCTTAGCTGATCAGTGCTCCCCTTAAGCTCGTTGGTCACTTCTCTGTATGTTTCCAGCTCTTTTTTAAGTGAAGAAAATGATCTCACTCTTTCTTCGTCGCTTTGGCTTAGACGTTGCTCGTTGCGCGAAATGTCACGGCGAATTTCTGTGATTAGGTCATTGATGGCAGATTTTTTCCCTTCCAGGTCGGTCCTGATTTCAGATTTTTGACTATCGAGCTGTTGCTTTGCCATCAAAAGAAACTGCGCACTGTTTTTATGTAGCGCTTCAGCAGTAATACGCGCTAACACATCCTCATTGAGTGCCTGATCTTGAGTCTTCTTTTGACGCACAATAAGGGCAACAAGTGCACCACAAAGCAAAAAAACTACAATTGCCAGCGCAATAATTGCGACGATCATTTTTTCTTACCTTCTTTTTTTTCTACAATAACGGTGCAACTTGTTAGCACAGCGGCAATTGCTCCGACTGCAGCAAGAACGGGGGCGAGAGCTGCTCCCATTACTCCGAGAGTGAGAGAAAAGCGAGCCACTTCTTCTCCGTTGGGATTTTTAATAATAATCTTATGAGCGTTACCCTCTTTTATAATCTCGCTCACTTTTTTGACAACATCCTCCCCTCTCAATGTAAATTCTTCCTTTTTTAGTGCCATATTTCTCCTTTTTTAATAATGGGTAGAAAACTTACTCAATCGATACTGATTCCATTTTATCGCCTACCGCTATTTTATCAACCACATCCATTCCTGAAACAACTTTACCGAATAAATTATATTTTTTTTCTAGCTTTCCTCTCAAATCTTCCAGGCAGATGAAAAACTGCGACCCGTTCGTGTTTGGCCCTGAATTCGCCATTGCGACAATTCCTCTCGTGTATTCACCGATTACCGGCTCATCTTTAAAAAAATAGCCAGGATTACCCGTACCATTACCCTCTGGATCTCCTCCTTGTATGACAAACGATGGCTCGACACGATGAAAAGTAAGCCCGTTGTAAAACCCTTTATTTGTAAGATCAACAAAATTACTCACTGTAAGAGGCGCTCTATCTCCGAATAGCTCAATTACAATCTCTCCTTTATTTGTCTTTATAGAAGCTTTTTTGCCCGTGATTTGCTCTTTCGGTAATATGACCGGGCTTTCTTCGTTACCCTTTTCTTTGATTGCGGTATTTTCCTCCTCTTCTTTTTGCGCACAACCAGAAAACGCAATTAAAGGAATAAAAAGGGCGAATATAATTATTCTTTTATAGGCTTCATGAGCTGTAATCATTATGCTCCTTTCGCTTTGTAAGGACATATCGTTTTATAAGCACACCAACGGCATTGGTTGTATCCCGGGCTTGCTTTAAAATTTTGTTTTTCGATCCCCTCTTTTGCGTCCTCAATAATTTTTTTCGTTTTTTCTATTTCCTTATCGCTAAAGTTGTGGCGAGCAATAAACCCTGACTCAATAAAGTATAAACCAACTTCTGGCCTCAGGCCAGTAATAATTTCTTCGGATAGGGCATATATCTGCATCTGGGTAGATTTTCTTACTCTTTCCTTTGCTTTTTTTTCTTCGTCAACATCGGAAGTTTTAAAATCCATAATAATTTTTTTCTTATTTTCACAAAACACTGTGTCATAGCGCCCCCGTATTTTTGTTTTTCCAACATAGAACTCAAAGGGTGATTCCACGGCGAGAATATCTCTTTTCAATTTCTCCTCTTTTTCAAAAAAAGCACATAGAGACTTTTCCCCGATGGTCTTTTTTGCCTGTTCGTGCTCGAAGCTCGCATAGCCCTCTGAGCGCCATGCTTCTTTATAAACCGAAAGCACCTCCTCAAGCGTAAGAGGTTTTTTTTCTAACTTTCTTTTGTAATAAAACTCAACCGCCTGGTGAATGGCATTGCCATATTGCACCTGCCAATTTGTTAGAATAGGCATCTTAATGATATGGACAAATTCGAATTTCTTGGGACAGGTAAGATAGTCATCTATTTGGTGTGGTGTTACACTGTTTCTTGTAAAATCAAATTTTCTTTTTTCCTTAGTTCTCCCCTGCTTTTTATTGTCAGAAAATATTGATATTTTTTCGATGGCACTTGGGGCGGATTGCTTTTTTATTTGCGTGATTTTTTCTCCAAGTGACTCGTAAACAAAACGTGTAATCTTTTTTTCCCTTACGCCACGGTCATAACGCTTTGCAACACTCATAATTAATTTTTCTTTACAGCGCGTCATTGCCACATAAAACAATCTTCTTTCTTCTCTAACGTGGTTATCTTTATCGATCCTTACCTTAACAAGCTCTTCCGGTAGTGGTAGGGCGCCTTGACGGTGACGAGTGGGGAAGCGATCATCAGCAAGAGAGGGTAAAAAAACTATTGGCCATTCTAGTCCCTTCGCGCTATGAACGGTTAATATAGCCACAGCGTTTATATCATTATTCTCCTGACGTAAGGACGGATTCTCGCCCGCCTCGACAAGAAGCTGAAGATTATCAACGAAGTGCCTTGTGTCTCCATACGAAGAAGAACGTAAAAAGTTTTTGATCTTCTCGTAAAACTCTGCGATGTTTTCAAGCTCTATTTGCGCTAGAAGATCATCCTCTGCTTTTTTAATGAGTTTTTTGAGGATATTGGTTTCATTGAGCCATTTGTAAACAACTTCACCAACATTATGTGTGCGCGAAAAGTCGCTGTATCTGTTAATATCGCTAATAAAATGGTCGATCTTTTCTACTTCATCCCCTATTAATTGGTCTAGAGCGTAATTTTTAGAGGCAATGCGGTCAAGCGCCCGTCCAAAGTGTAAGTTATTGTTTTGGGCGTAGCCAATGATGGCGGTGAATGTTCGTGTGTTTATTTTGTAGATATCGGAGGTTGCTAAATAAAAATAACTGAGGTAATCATTATAATTACTAATAGATTGGATAAAACTGACAATAAGACGAATAATCGGTTCATCGTATAATCCGCTTGAACCTGGAGCAATGTAAGGGACGCCTCGAGCACGCAGAGCGTAAACTATAGAGTCGCTGTGATTATTGGCGCGCGTTAAAATTGCGATGTCGTTATATTTTCTCCCCTCTTGCTTTAGCTTGATTATTTCTTCTACTATTGCCTGACTTTCACTAAAATCTTCTTCATAGAGATTGAATTTGGGACTTTCACCGAGAGTACTCGATTTTAACCTCTTATTTATTTTTGCTTTTATTTCCAACCTTTCCGGGTTGTTAAACTTTATTAGATCATAAGCTCTATCCAAGAGAATCTGCCCCGACCGGTAGTTTTTATTTAAAACAATTATTTTTGTTTTAGGCCACGTTTTTTGAAATTCTAAAATATTTTGTACAGCTGCTCCTCTAAACTGATAAATAGACTGGTCGTCGTCGCCCACAACGGTGATGTTTTGGTGGAGCGCTTTTGGACCGAAAAGAAGTTCAACGAGCCTATTTTGTGCAGGGTTAGTGTCTTGAAACTCATCTACCAGACAATGGCGAAATTTTTCCTGTAAAGTGTGCAGAATGTGGCTATTTTCTTCCAGAAGCTGCACGGTTTTAAGTATCTGCTCGCCAAAATCGACAAGGTCATTCATTTCTAATAATTCTTGGTAGCCACTATAGATTTTTGCAAGCTCTAAATAACGGCTCGCTTCTTTTTCTTCACTCCCCTCCCTCGCACCCTCTATTTTTTTTTGAGCAAAGCGGAGGTATTGCGCAGGGCTAATAAGCTCGTCTTTGAGGTGGTTTATATGTTCGATGATCGCCGGAATGTTTTTTGTGGGGTTGCTCGCGGGGCGCACAATATCAATGTCAAAATCATAAATATGCTCGCGGAGAAAAACCGCCTGCTCACTCTGGCTCAATACCTTGTAGTTAGAGGTTAAGTTTGATTCTAGCGCGTATTGCCGTAAAATACGGTCTGCAAAAGCATGAAATGTGGATATCCATGTATCAACATAGCCGTAAGGCACTAGTTTATCAACACGTGACTCCATCTCTGCGCCTGCTTTTTCTGTAAATGTTAACGCTAAGATATTCGAAGGAGCAATTTTTTCATGGTTTATGAGCCACGCAATTCTTCGTGTAACAACGGTGGTTTTGCCGGTTCCTGCTCCCGCCAACACCAAAAGAGGCCCGCCACTATGCATAACTGCTTTTTTTTGCTCTTCGTTGAGACCGGAGGTTAAATCTTTCATACGCTAATATAGTCCAAGAGGGATAACTTCTTTGGTAGCTTCTATTTAATTGCTTCGTTAATCTTGGCTTTAAGATCTTCTTCGCTTTGAGCCCCTATCATTTGACTTTTTACCTGCCCTTTTTCAATAATTAATAGGGTGGGCACGCTCATAACGTTATATTTTCCTGCAGAGGACGGGCTGTGATCGACCTCCACGAGAACAACTTTAATTTTATCTTTCATCTCTTCGGCAATTTTTTCCACGGTTGGTTTGAGCATTTGGCACGGGCCACACCAGGACGCCCAAAAATCGACCAACACTGGTTTTTCTGCCTGTAAAACTTCTTTGTCGAACGTTTCGTCGGTTGCGTTAATTGCCACTTGAGGCATGGTGCTCCTTTCTTGATATAGAATAAACAATTTTTTTTGATACACTTTTTATTTTTGCAAAAGGTTCCTTGTGTTTAGCAAATTCCGTTATGGTAAAAAATAATGCTACAAACGAAATATCACCAAGAATTGTCCATCCGAAAAAGGGCAGGGCAAGAAGGTAACACTGTGCGAGGCCGGCAATATTGTGGGCATAAAAAGGAGTTGTGAGCCAGACTCCAAAATTAGTGACAGCATAAAAAACAATACTTCCCAGAATTGTCATTTTCCCCGCGCTTAGCCAGTTGTTTTTCTTGGTGAGAGTTCTGCCTAAAATAATACTTACAATAAAACTGCCGTAGACAAAAGGCATAGTAGCGTGAAAACCCAAGAAAATATCGCTTATAAACATGGCCACAAGTGGTGTAGCATATGCCCACGGTCCCTTAATATATTTTCCGCTGTACAAGGCGGTAGCGCCAAGAGCGGTAAAATTCGGAGGGTGAGGAAGGAAGCGCGACAAAATCGCTGCTATTAGCAACAAAAAACTAAGCCTCGATCTTGTTTTCACCTGGTTCATTTTTGATTTATCCTATTGGGACGAGGTTGTTTGTGTTTGTTTTGTTTGACCCTCTATGTCGGAAACTGATTGTGATAGCTGGTCAGCACTATTACCTATAAGATACCACACTAAAACTACAGCAACAATAGCGACTAAAATGAGCAACAGAATATTATTTTTCATTAGTCTAAGGTTTCCGTAAATATTAAATCTTCTTTGTCCGAACAACTCATTGCCACACTGTTAATATTATCAATGGTAACTCCAGAGGGAAAATTAAACGTGAGACTCTCGTTGCTGTAGCTCCGATTTTGAATCTCTAGTGGAACGACTTTTAGCTCGTCGTTATTGGACCGTGTGAGGTATATGCTTATTCCAGGGCAGGTGCCGTTGTAAGAAAAATTTTCTAAGCTTACAGACGTCTTGGTTATAACGCGCAGGACTCCCTCAAGCTCGTATCGGTTTGCTCTGATCCTTGTTGTACTCCCAATCCGCACCCCGGTGTCAACGGGTACTTGTGTTTTTCCGATACTTCGTTCGTCAGAAACAGAGCGGGGGTCAATGAGCGTGCTTCTGTCAACATTAGGGAAGTATGTCTCATATTGATAGCTTGACTCATCTCCCCCTTCCCCCGGTTGGACACTATTCTTGCGCGCACAGCTTGTGAAGGCAAAAGACACAAATAACAGAAGCATCGATATGATGAAGTACATTTTTCTCTGTTTTGTCGTTAACCGTGTTACCTTATTCATTTAAAAATCTAACCCCTTCCTTGCTATTATACCCTTATCGAAAGGATGCTTCACCTTTTTAATTTCGCTAACCAGTTGTGCGCGACTTATCAACAGTTTAATTGCCTTGTGTCCTGTGATTACGATGTCGGTTTTTTTCCTTTTTGGTGTGGCAAGCTTCACTAAATCACGTACGGCCATAAGTTTATGGGCTGGAAGATCGGCAAACTCGTCGAGCACAATGAGATCCCATTTTTCGCTTTTGATTTCTTTACGAGCAATTTTTATCGCTCTAGAAGCAGCTTTTTTGTGCGTATCAAACGGGGTTTTGTCGTCTATGATGCCAATAAAACCGTTTCCTAGTGCCTTGATTGTTATCCTTTCTCCCAAATAACGAGGAATACTGATTCGTTCTCCGCTTGGCCAACTCCCCTTAATGGCTTGTAACACAAGGACTCTTAGTCCGTGCCCTGCCGCACGCAATGCGAGGCCGAGCGCCGCGGTAGTTTTTCCCTTTCCGCTACCGTAGTAGTAAATAGTTAGGGGCTCAGCTGAGTGGATGAAGTTTTTTGCCACTTTCTTTGTCATATACCTCTATTGCGTTGTATGGGCAGGCTTGCGCGCCCGACAAAATAGTTGCTAATTTCTGGCTGTCGATATCGCAATGGAATTCATTTTCGCTTATCTTTTTGCCCGTTTTGACAATAGCTTTAAACTCTTTGTCTAGCGCGTACACGCTGGGAGCGATGGCAACGCAAGTTGCCGCAGATTTACAGAGTGTACGTCTTACAATAATCTTAATGCTTTTCATGATTCTCCCTTTTAATATTTTCTATGAACATCCAGAGGTAGCGCCACAATTTGGGCACTTGTGACAACGCCCATTTGGAGTCATGACGGCGCCACATTCAGGGCAAGGTAGCCCCATGCTACCGAGCGCAGATGAAGCGGCCTGATCAGCGGCATTCATTTCAGGAGCGAAAATCGTTGTTTGGTTATCGGTGTCTACTTTTTCCTCGTTTATTGCGTTTTCTTTGGTTGCACTCCTACCCGTGGTTTCTGCAGTAGTATTAGCAAGGGGCAAGCTGATTTTTGCGGCAACTCCCCCATCTTTATCTACAAATGTTTTTCTTAACCATTGCGCGGTAAAGTCTGCAACACTCGTTGCAAATGGTATGTCTGGGTCACCCGTAAAGCCGTTAGGGTCAAAACGCATATATTCTAATTGTTTGATGATTGTTTGAATAGGAACACCGTACTGCAGGCCAATGGAGGCAACCTTGGCGAAAGCATCAGCCATGCCGGAGGCAAAGCTTCCTTCTTGTGCCATATTAATGAAGATTTCGGCTGGCTTACCATCGGGGTAAAGTCCAACCGTAAGATAGATTTTATGGCCACCAATTGCAACTTTACGTGTTATGGACTGGCGCTCCCTTGGTGGCCTAATGCGTTGCGGTGTGTATTGGGTTGGTATTACTTCTTTTTCCTCGCTCTTTTCTTCATCGCTTTTTGTACTTAAGGGCTGTGATAGTTTAGAGCCGTCGCGATACAGGGCGTTAGCCTTAAGACCCAAAAGCCAACCTTGCAAATAAGCATCTGCGATATCATCGACAGTTGCCTCGTTGGGAAGATTAATGGTTTTAGAGATAGCGCCACTTAAGAATGGCTGCACACAGGCCATCATTTTAATATGACCCATTGTTGCAATTAGCCTTGTTCCTTTGCTCCCACAACGATTTGCGCAATCGAAAACGGCCAAATCACTCTCATTAATGTGAGGTGCTCCCTCTAAGGTCATTGTGCCACAGACGAATTCATTAGCCTCATCGATTTGCTCTTTAGTAAAATCAAGAGCTCTGAGCATATTGAAACCTGGTGACTTAAACTCGTTCGGGCTAAGATTAAGGCGCTTCATTGTTTCTTCGCCCAAAACATTATGGTTGAAAGCGAAGCTCAGTTCAAAAACCGTCGGTAACAGTTTCTCTATTTCCGCAATGTCAGTGCTAGTGAAGCCTTTTTGAGTGAGCGTATCATGGTTAATATGGGGTGCGTCCTTAAGCGTTGCGGCACCTACCGCGTACTTTAGAATTTCCTTTATTTGCACCTCTGAATAGCCAAGTTGCTCGAGCGCTCTTGGGACGGAGTTATTAATAATTTTCCAGTACCCTCCACCTGCGAGCTTCTTAAACTTAACCAGGGCAAAATCTGGTTCTATGCCGGTGGTGTCACAGTCCATTACTAGGCCAATTGTGCCCGTTGGAGCAATGAGAGTAACCTGCGCATTACGGTAGCCGAATTTTTCTCCCAAAGAAACTGCATTGTCCCACGAAGAACGAGCAGCGTCTAGAAGATAATCGGGCGTAATTTCGGGATCAAGGGATAGTGGCTTGATAGTGAGTCCTTCATATTCTTTTTTTGGCGCATTGTAGGCGGCGCGTCGATGATTTCTTATAACCCTGAGCATATCGTTGCGGTTTTCCGCAAAGCGAGGAAATGTTCCCAGGTATTGTGCCATTTCCGCGCTTGTTGCGTATGCTTGTGCGGTCATAATGGCACTGATTGAGGCAGCGATTGCGCGTCCTTCGTCAGAGTCGTAAGGGAGGCCCATCATCATTAACAAGGTTCCTAAGTTGGCGTAACCTAATCCAAGTGTGCGGAAATCATAACTATTGCGCGCAATATCGTCTGATACGAATTGAGCCATAAGAATAGAGATTTCCAGGGTGATGGTCCATAGGCGCACGACATGCTTAAAGGTTTCAATGTCAAAAACACCATTTTCTGTGTTGTAGAATTTAGTTAAGTTCATACTAGCTAAATTGCACGCGGTGTCGTCTAGGAACATGTACTCCGAACACGGGTTGCTTGCGTTGATGCGGCCAGACGTAGTAGCGGTGTGCCATTCATTGATTGTGGTGTCGTACTGTAAGCCAGGGTCGGCCGAATGCCACGCAGCATCGGCAATTTGCTGCCAGAGTTCACGGGCGGGAATAGTTTTACAGACATGCGATTTATCGGTGCGCCAACGCAGGTGCCAGTCTTTATTTTTTTCTAACGCTTCCATAAAGTCGGCAGTAACTCGCACAGAGTTGTTCGCATTTTGTCCGGAAACTGTTTGATATGCCTCACCATTAAAGTCGCTTTCGTAACCAGCGGCAATGAGCGCTGCAACTTTTTTTTCTTCTTCTTTCTTCCAGCTTATGAATTTCTCTACATCGGGATGGTCGATGTCTAAACAAGCCATTTTTGCTGCTCTTCTTGTTGTCCCTCCTGATTTAATCGCACCTGCACTTCTATCCAATATTTTAAGCCAGCTCATTAGGCCACTCGACTTTCCTCCACCGGAAAGGGGTTCCCCATCACCACGCAAAGAGGAAAAGTTTGTTCCGGAGCCAGAGCCGTATTTAAAAACACGCGCCTCACGAGTGATTAAATCCATAATCCCACCCTCGTTAACGAGGTCGTCTCTTACCGACTGAATAAAACAGGCGTGTGGTTGTGGCCTTGTGTAGGCGTCTTCTGACTTTTTTATTTTGTTGGTCTCCGGGTCAACGTAAACGTGTCCCTGTGCCGGGCCAGTAATGCCATATGCCCAAGCAAGGCCGGTGTTAAACCATTGGGGGGAGTTAGGTGCGCCGAGCTGATGAATGAGAATATATTTCATTTCGTACTCGTATGCTTGTGCCGACTCTTTGTCCTCAAAATAATTATATTTTTCTCCCCAGTAACGCCAGCAACCGGTTATACGGTTGATAACCTGCTTGATGCTTGTTTCTGCCCCTAGTTTGTTACCCTTACCTGGCTGTGGGACTCCCGCTTTGCGAAAATATTTACTGACCGCAACGTCGGAGGCAACTCTTGACCACTGTTTGGGTACTTCTGCGCCACGCATTTCAAATATTACCGAGCCATCGGTGCTCGTGATTTTTGTGTCTCTCTTTTCGTATTCTACGCTTTCAAGAGGATCGCCCTTAATACTTGCTGTGAGGCGGTTCTCAATGCGCAATTTTCCTTTATTCCGTTCTTTTTTTAACGTTTTTTTTGCAGTTTTTTTTAGGGTTGTTTTTTGTGGTGCGCGCAGTACTTCAAGAATATCTGCTTCGTAATCCATTTTGGTCGTAGGCGACATAATCCTCCTTGTGTTACTTTTTATCTAATTTTTTTAACTCGTTAACAAACGCTTTCGGCGTGCGAAATACTTTATAAACAGAGGCGAAGCGAATGTATGACACCTGGTCAAGTTTTTTAAGATGTTTAATGACCAGATCACCTATGTTGCGGCTCGTAATAGTACTCTCGCCGGACTGTATCAGCTTCTGCTCTATATCGTCTACCAGCCTTTCGATCGTGTGAGCGCTGATCCCTCTTTTTTCTGTAGCGAGACTTATACCGCGAATAACCTTATTGCGATCGTATGGTTCACTGCCGCCATTTTTTTTCTTAACCATAAATTTAACAGGTTCAATCCGCTCGTATGTGGTAAAGCGATAACCACATTTGACGCACTCTCTTCTTCTACGGATCGATTCATCGTCGGTGTCGCGTGAATCAATAACCGCGATATTGTCTTTATGGCACTTTGGGCAAAGCAAAGCCACTCCTTCTTTGTAAAAACACAATATTTTGTGCCTGCTTTACTATTAAAACACAATATATTGTGGTGGTGTAATTATTACCACTTTCCGTTATAACACCTCATCTTGAGTTTATCTATTGAAAGTTATCCACAGCCAATTTAAAAATCCCATCTAAGATGTTTAGATGCGTGGGGGCCTGATGTAAAAACTAGTACTATTTTAGTTTTCTTCTGATAAAGGTTGGAATATCGATTTCGTCTTCTTGTGCTTCTTCCTCTTCTTCGATTGCGGGACGAGGCGTTGGTGTGCTAGTAGTGGGCGGTGTGCTCGGTTGGGTGGAACGAGTGAAGCCGTTGCCGAAGGTATCTACCACTTGTCTTTGAGGCATCTGGTTATATCCGCTCGTTGACAAAGTAGGGCGTTGAATGCGGTTTGGCCTTTCTTCAATTACACCGGATTCATCGGTATGGAAACCTGTGGCGATCACAGTAATTTTGACTTCACCGCTCATTGCTTCGTCGATTATTGAACCAAAAATAATATTGGCATCAGGGTCTGCCGCCTCGGTGATGGCCTTTGCTGCTTCGTCAATTTCATACATCCCTAAATCTGGACCACCTGTTATATTGAAGAGGATACCTCGTGCTCCGTCTATTGATAACTCGAGGAGTGGAGAGTCGATGGCCGCTCTTGCCGCTTCTATTGCCCGATTATCTCCAGTCGCTCGCCCAATGCCCATAAGAGCAGAGCCGGCATCCTTCATAATTGTTTTAACATCCGCAAAGTCGACGTTAATAATACCGTGTAGGGTAATCAAATCAGCAATGCCTTGCACGCCCTGTCGCAAAACATCATCAACAATTAAAAAGGCGTCGTTTAATGACGTTTTTTTGTCGATAACTTGAAGAAGACGGTCGTTTGGGATAACAACTAAAGTGTCTACTTTGTCCTTTAGTTCTTCTATCCCTTGGTCTGCCATCTTTCTTCGCCTTAAACCTTCAAAGCTGAAGGGGCGTGTTACTACAGCAACTGTTAAGGCTCCTAATTCTTTGGCGATGCCCGCGATTGCTGGTCCTGCTCCTGTGCCGGTGCCTCCCCCCATGCCACAGGTAACAAATACCATATCCGAACCTTTAAGGGTTTCGTAAATTTCTTCCTTATTTTCATCGATTGCTTTACGCCCAACCTCAACGTCCGCTCCTGCTCCAAGTCCTCGTGTTAATTCCTTGCCAATTTGAATTTTAATTGAAGCTGAGCTG
>JAGOOF010000006.1 GCA_017992655.1 Patescibacteria group bacterium | reverse complement strand
GCTAACTGCTGCTATCCCAATTTTTAGTGGCACGCTTATCAGTATGAATAGGTTTCTATTAGTGCTTTTTCCGATATATCTGATTTTGCCGAAAATCATTAAAGAAGGATCTATTGCCGATAAGCTTTATTCTTTTGCCAGCATCTCGCTAATGGTGCTAATAATGATACTGTTCACCAATAGTCACTGGGTCGGCTGATCTAATAACTCATTATCTCGTCAACTTGTAGTTATAGCTTTATTAATATTGTCGTTGATTTAAGCGTCTCTCATTTGTGGGTTCTCGCCCAACTCATCAAGATTTTGCTACCAACAACTTGGTCGCAGACCATGAGCTTGTCGAATTGGTCAAAGACCATGAGCGAGAACATCAATATGGGCAATTTGGGCAACAAAAACCTTAAACAAATCTTAGCGTCTTTTCTTCAAAAACTCTTTGAGCATATTTCTTAAAGTCTGTTTCCCCTTACTAGATTTTAAATAATCTTCCCGCCTAATAGCGTCATATTTATTGAGATACGCCTCATAAAATATTAATCGGAGCGGCAATCTATTTTTAGTTGCATCAACCATCCCTTTTCGATGAGCTTGGAATCTCTTTGTAAGATCAGACGTTGAGCCAATATAAAACCTACTATCCTTTAGGGACAATAATACATAAACACAATAAAAGGTTGGCGGTGCCATGTACCGAGTCAAAATCTTCGATTTTGGCCTGGTACATGGCGGTGGGGGTGGGATTCGAAGGGGCGAAAGCCCCTTCTCTGTCAACGCCTTATATTTTGTTAATCCTTACAACACTTATTTTATTCGTAACCGTACTTTTGTTCTTTACGCTCTGTCATTTGTGGGTTCTCATCCCTGCCATCAAGACATTACCACCAACAGAATTTGGTACTAATGTCTTGGCGGTGGGGGTGGGATTCGAAGGGGCGAAAGCCCCTTCTCTATCAACACATTATGTTTTGTTAAACTTCGTGTAGCTGTGCCTTTACTAGAGCAATACCAAATCTAAACATCTCTCATTTGTGGGTTCTCGCCCAACCCTCATGACATTATCACCAACTTGCAGTTGGTAATAATGTCATGGCGGTGGGGGTGGGATTCGAACCCACGATACTCTTGCGAGTATAACAGTTTTCAAGACTGTCTCCTTAAACCGCTCGGACACCCCACCACGTCCCTCATTATACCTAAAAATAGGGTAAATAATCAATGTTTTTTGTGCTTACTTGTGCAAAATTTCTTATAAAAAACAACGTGTTTATTACGTTTTGCTTGTATTTGTTGTAGTCTATGAATATGGATTCACAAACCGAAGAAATAAAATCACGCCTCGACGTAGTCGATTTTATTGGGCAGTACGTAACGCTCAAAAAAGCGGGTATCAATTACAAAGGGGTGTGTCCTTTTCACAACGAAAAAACACCAAGCTTTATGGTGAATAAGGAACGCCAAATTTACAAATGCTTTGGCTGTGGCGAAGGGGGCGATATTTTCAGCTTTGTTATGAAAATAGAAGGGCTAGATTTTGTCGATGCCTTAAAAATGCTTGCCGAAAGAGCGGGTGTGCAACTAAAAGCACGCGATCCACAGCTCGCTAAACAGCAAAGCCAAAACAAAACACGTCTTTTAGAATTAAACAAGGTAGTTGCCGATCTTTACCACCAGCTACTTTTGCGCCACAAGGCGGGAGAACATGCGCGCCAGTACATTGAAAGCAGAAAAATAAATAAAAAAACAATTACCGATTTTCAAATCGGCTATGCCCCCAACAACGTAAGACGTGTGCAAGATTATTTGCAAAAAATGGGTTTTTCACAGGCAGATTTAAACCTTGCCGGTAACCCCGAAAACTTTCGCGACCGTCTAATGTTTCCCATTGCCGATACACTTGGCAACATTGTTGGTTTTAGTGGGCGAGCGCTACAAAAAGGGCAAGAGCCAAAGTATTTAAACACCCGCGAAACACCTGTTTTTTACAAATCAAAAATACTCTATGGCTTGTTTCTAGCTAAGAACAGCATACGCGAAGCGGATAGAGCAATTGTGGTTGAGGGGCAAATGGATGTGGTTTCAAGCTACCAAGCAAAAACAGAAAATGTGGTTGCTACCTCGGGAACAGCATTAACGCGTGAACATCTCCTTGTACTAAGGCGACACACAAACAACATTGTTTTTGCGTTTGATAATGACGAAGCGGGCTTTAAGGCAACTATCAAAGCAATAGAAATGGCGTGGTCTCTGGGAATTCAGACAAGCGTTGTAAGTTTTCCTGCCGATATTAAAGATGCGGGTGAAGCAGTAGAGAAAGACCCAAGTGCCTGGAAGCAAGTGGTAAATGATGCCGTGCCGGCTTTCGACTGGCTTTGGCAAAAATTATCCGCAGGAGAAACTTCTTCCACGGCCAGCAAGCGAAAAATTGCCCAAACCATAGTGCCTCTTGTCGCGCAAGTTACCGACCCTGTAGAGCGCGACGATTACAAACGGCGTTTAGCACAAAGCCTTGCAGTAACAGAAAGAGCAATAGAGGAAAGCCTTGGCAAAATTAATACACAAAGTACAAAACCTTCTGAGCCGGAGGAGCAGAAACAAAATAAAATTTCTATTTGGCTTAAGCTGTTGGCCCTAATGCACCTAATGCCGGATAAAATCGGGGAGGCAGAAACTATGCTTGGCGGGAAAATTACAAACGGTAAAGTAGCCGATGTTTACGAACACGTATTTAAGTGGTATAATGAATCGAAGTTAGAGAAAAATAAAGACTTTCTCAATGAATTGCCTCCAAAATTAGCGCAAGAAGTTGTAATAGTCGCAACCATGCTCGAAAATGATGAGCCAGATGTTGATGTTTTACGCAAGGATTTTGAAGCCCATTTGGAAAAAATATCAAAAAATATAAAAGATAAAATTAAAGCAGATTTTGCAGAAAAAATCGCGCAGGCCGAGCGCGAAGGGAGCATAGAAAAGATGCAAAATTTGCTTAAGGAATTAGAAAAGAATAAGTAAAATGGCAAAAAGAACAGATACATCTCTGCCGAAACCCGGGCCGGAGGCGGATTTGCCTGCGGCTCAAAGAGGGTTAATTGAGAAGGGGAAAACTCACGGTTTTATTACGGAGCAAGAACTAATGCAGGCGATGCCCAATATCCACAAAAAAATCGACGAGCTAGATTACTTGTACGATATTATTTTGTATTACGGTATTGCGGTAACACAAAAAAAAGCATTAATCGATATTCCTGAATTGCGTAACGAGAAGGAAGAAAAAACCAACCGCGCGCAGGGTGAGCTGGCCGACATTTCCGATGACTCGGTGCGTATGTATTTGCGTGAAATTGGCCGCGTTCCTCTTTTAACGGCGCGCGAAGAAGTGATGATCGCAAAAGCGGCAGCATCTGGAGATAAGCGAGCCAAAAAGAAATTAGCCGAGGCGAACCTAAGATTAGTAGTAAGTATTGCTAAAAAATATATTGGCCGTGGGTTAACGCTTTTGGATTTGGTGCAAGAAGGCAATACTGGCCTGTTGCGTGCGGTTGAGAAATTCGATTGGCGCAAAGGCTACAAATTTTCTACCTATGCCACGTGGTGGATTAGACAGGCGATAACACGCGCAATTGCCGACCACGCGCGTACCATCCGTATTCCTGTGCACATGGTGGAAACAATCAACCGCTTAATTAGAGTACAACGCCAGCTGGTGCAAGAGTTGGGGCGTGACCCTTTGCCCGAAGAAATCGCGGCGGAAATGGGACTAGCGATTGAGAAAGTTGAGCACATTCTAAAAATCTCACAAGAAACCGTTTCTCTTGAGTCGCCGGTGGGTGAGGAAGAAGACAGTAAGCTCGGCGATTTTTTGGAAGACAAAGAAAGTATGACCCCAGAAGAATCAACTGTTTATCAGCTTATGCGAAGCCACGTTGGAGAGTTTTTAGATTTCTTGTCTCCCCGCGAGCAAAAAATTTTAAGAATGCGTTTTGGCATTGGCGATGGGCGCAACCACACACTGGAAGAAGTGGGTAAAGAATTTGGGGTAACTAGGGAAAGAATTCGCCAAATAGAAGCAAAAGCGCTACAAAAACTGCAGAAACACGAACTATCGGATAGGCTAAGCGATTATCTCAAGTAAATTATTTTTAACTGCCCTTAATCTGAAGGCGCATCTGGCGGCTCATTGCCACCGGTTTGTAAAATTGCCGGTGGTGAACAGTTGGCCCCATTTTTTCCAGTGCTTGAATATGCGCCTTTGTTCCGTAGCCAAAATTTTTGTGGAAGCTAAAAGGGCGCAATCTTTCGTTTTCTTGGTGAATCTGCACCATTAAACTATCACGCGTTACCTTGGCCACTATCGAGGCGGCAGCAATACTCGCCGATACCGCGTCGCCATCGACAATAGGAGTTTGAGTAATGGTGGTAATATTTTGAGGGAGGCGCAAGTAATCAATTAATAAATGTTTTGGGCTTACTGAGAGACTATCAATAGCTCTTTTCATGGCGTTTAAATTTGCCCAAGTTAAGCCGTGCTCATTGATTTCATCAACACTCACAGTGCCAACCGCAACGACCCCATTTCTTAATATACGGTCGTAAAGCTTGTAGCGATCTTTCACTTTTAGGGTCTTACTATCCCTTAAGCCATTGATTTTTTTGTTTAAAATTACAGCAGCCGATAAAAGGGGGCCAGCCCATGCTCCTCTTCCCACTTCGTCTAAGCCGGCAACACACTGTATCCCCTTGCTCCATAAGTCGCGCTCATAATAATACATTAATTTTATTATTACTCGCAAAACAATAATTGACAAGTGCACTACTTAATATGGTAGAATATATCTACTATGAAAACTGTAATTTTACCTTTTATTGTTGCCCTCATTGCTGTTGTAGCACTAACGGGTTGTGACCGTGCGAAAAACGAGGAGCCTCTCCCCTCTGTTAGTGAAAACGAAGAGCCTAGTGAAACAAACGCAAACGCGGGGAGCGATGTGGTCTCTGCTGAAAATAGCATCGAAATAATAAAAGACGGCTTTGCGCCGAGCACGCTTACTATTAACGCCGGTACTACAGTAACGTGGATCAATAAAGACACGCAAGCGCATTGGATTATTAGCGATCCTCACCCAACGCATTCTGTTTTGCCGGAGCTTAATAGCAAAAAGGGCTTGCTTTTAAACGAAACCTATCAATTTGTTTTTAATAAAAAAGGTGAGTTTTACTACCACGACGAACTAAACACCACTATAACAGGTAAAATTGTGGTGCAGTAGCTCTTAGAGCACTGTCTTTAGAACATAAACACTCATAATGCCCACTACTACCAGCATTATACTGCTTAAGGCGCTTGCTTTGTTTGTTTCTGGAATTAAATCGACTGTGGCAATGTAAGTAAAGTTGCCAGCGGTAAGTGCCAGCAGAGAACCTATTGTGCTACTACTCCAGTTGTTAATAAGCAGAAGGGTGACAATTGCTCCAACAGGGGTGGCGAGCGCGATGAGCCAAGAATAGCGAAGCGCTTTTTTCTCTTCTACTCCGCCATGAGCTAATAGTGTGTAAGAAAAGATACCTTCTGGGAATTCGTGGGTAAAAACGGCGAGCGTGGCGATGATGCCAACGGCAGTTGAGACCTCGAACCCTAGCCCGATAAGCAAGCCGTCCACTAAGGAATGAAGGCCGATGCCCAAGACAGCAGTTCTGCTAGAAATATGTTCGTGCCCTTTTCCCCCCTGCGCGGTGCAAGCATGAGCAACCACAAATTTTTCAAGCACAAAAAACAATAAAAACCCTCCCAATAACCAATAAGGCCATGCCTGGGAAAGCTCAATTGCCTCCGGCAGTAGTTCTATAACTGCGGTTCCCAAAATAATGCCAGCCGCTAAGGCAACAAGCGGTGCAATACTTCTTTTTGTCCATTTAGTCAGTACTTTTGCGCAGTATGCGCCCAAAACTGTCGCGGTGCCGGCAATAGCTGCCATGGCAATTATTAAAATATTCAACTTGTCCTTCTTTTTAATTTGTTATACTATTTATTTTTGGAGACAAAGTGAAAATAGAAATTACAAAAACAAACTATCGGCTCGAAGCAGATGCATTAATTGTACCAATATTCGTGGATGATGCTCAAGCCCTGACCCGCATTGACGAACTTACAGGGGGTGCTCTAAGAGCAGAGCTTGTAAAAGGTGAATTTAACGCCGAACTTGGGCAACGGATTATAGTGAAGGGTGAGGATAAAGTAAAGGCGAAAAACGTCATTTTGCTTGGCTTGGGCGAAAAAAACACGTACAGGCTTGAAACATTAAGAAGGCTGGCGGGCGAGATAAACAAAATGGCAAATGAAAATAATTTTTCCCGTGTCGCGATAGAATCGCCAAGCGGTAAGGTAAAAAGCGCGCAAGCGATTGCCGAAGGGCTATGGCTTTCAGACTACCGCTTTAATAAATACAAAAGCACTAGCGAAGCGCCAAAACTAAAGCAAGTTATGATCTTTTTTGAGGAACCGGACGTAAAGCACGAGCGGGCGCTACAAAACGCCGCTATTGCGGTGTTGGGCACTACTCTTGCGCGGGACTTAGTTAATGAGCCGAGCAACAAAATGGGTCCCGACGAGATTGTGCAGTTAGCGCGAGAAATAGAAATGTCTTCTAGCCAAATAAACGCTCGTATTTTTACAAAAAAAGAGCTTGAGGCAGATGGCTTTGGGGCAATTCTTGCTGTTTCTGCCGGCTCATACACCAAGCCTTACCTCATTCATCTAATTTATAAGCCGAGCAAAAATAAGGCAAAGAAAAAAATTGCTCTTTTAGGTAAAGGTATTACTTTTGACTCAGGAGGAATTTCTCTTAAGCCTGCCGATAAAATGGCCGATATGAAGGCAGACATGGCAGGCGCTGCAACACTTTTGGGCTTGTTTAGAGTACTTCCTATTTTAGATTTGCCCATCGAAATCCACGCCGTTTTGCCTGTGTGTGAAAATTTGCCAAGCAATAGGGCAACAAAACCGGGAGATGTTATCCGCGCCTACAATGGGAAAACCATAGAAATACTTAATACCGATGCGGAGGGGCGTCTTATTTTGGCAGATGGACTGTCGTATATTAGCAAACAAATTATGCCCCAAGCAATTATCGAACTTTCTACTTTAACAGGCGCGTGCCTTGTTGCTCTTGGCGAGAATATTGCCGCAATTATGTCAAATAGTGTAAAACTAAAACGCGATCTTATGAAGGCGTCTTATTGTTGTGGGGAAAAGCTTTGGCCACTGCCACTCGAGAGTGACTACAAAAAGAAAATGGAAAGCAATATTGCCGATATTAAAAATATTACTGCCGACAGATGGGGAGGAGCGATTATGGGCGGTTTGTTTTTGGCAGAATTCGTGCCTCATGAAATTGAATTTGCCCACATCGACATTGCGGGACCAAGCTTTTTTGAAAAAAGCAATATTTCCTACATTCCAAGCGGAGGGAGTGGCTATGGTGTACGTTTGCTTTTAGAGTACTTAAAAATTATCTCTTAAATTTTTGCAAACTAAAAACACGGTTTAAGCCGTGTTTTTAGTTTTTTGTGTTTATTGCACCAATTTTATTTTTTTTGCCCCGGTTTTAACCTAATAGTTTTTGGTTGCTCCGGTTCAATTTTGGGCAGAGTAACCACCAAAGTGCCGTCGATTACGTCGGCGCTTGCTTGGTCGCCCTTCACATCAACGGGCAAGCTAATAGAACGGCGAAAGGAGCCAAAACTCACTTCTTTATGGAAGTAGTTTGTTCCTTTTTCTTCGTGGCTCGCCTTTCTCTCGCCAGCAATAGTAACCATATTATCGCTAATTTCGACGTCGATATCTTCCTGCTTCATGCCGGGCACGTCCGCCTCTATTATTATGTTAGTGTCTGTTTGGCGCACATTGATGGCCGGATAGTGCCAATCGCTGTTGCGTGCCAATGTAGTAACGCTCTCGTCGAACATTCTGTCGAGAGCTTCTCTCATGCTTGCCATTTCGCGCCAAGGCGACCATGGCATGATTTCTTTGTCCATTCGGTCTCCTTTCTTTTTATTATTTTCTTTTTGACAATGAAAAATTACTTCTATCGGTAGCTGAAAAAATTGTGCAATATCGATTGCCAGTGGAATGGAGGGGAGGTTGCGTCCGCTTTCGAGGGCAATAATCGCTTGCCTGCTTACCCCGAGCTGTTCTGCTAGCTCCTCTTGCGTTAAACCCATGCGCCGGCGAATGTTTTTTAAATGATTGTCCATTACTTTAAATGTAAAGCAAACTTGACATTTTGTCAAGCCCTTATGTAAGCACATATTATTTCTGAGAAATTGTTATGGTAAAATAAGAAACAGGAGGGTTTTTGGCGTTCATTTTAAAAGCAAAAAAGCTTGATATCTCCACTGGCCGTCAGCCAGTAGCTGTTTTGTTTGAGCCAGAAGCAGTGAAATTTGGCATCCACCGAGAAGACAGAATCGAGCTCAAAATCGGGGAGCAAGCAATACACGCTTTAGCTGATTTTACCGATACAGAAGTGAAAAGAGGGGAAATCGGCCTTTTTGCGGAGCTCTGGCAAGACAAAGATGTGCGCGATGGGGAAACGGTAGAAATCGAACTGGTAAAAAGGCCTCCTTCAGTAAGCGCCATAAAAAGAAAACTTTTGGGTGCAACGCTTACACAGGAGGACATGCGCTCGATTATTGGCGATATTGTCGCCGGCCGGTTGAGCGACGTGGAAACAACATACTTTGTTGCCACTGGTTTTGCAGACACGTGGAGCAACAAAGAGCTCTATTACTTAACGCGTGCCATGGCGGAAACGGGAGACACACTCGAACTTAAGGGAACGGTAATCGACATTCACTCCATTGGTGGTCTGCCAGGCAACCGTACCACTATGCTCACATCACCCATTGCTGCCTGCCTTGGCTTAACCATTCCCAAAAGCTCAACGCGCGCGATTACTTCACCTTCCGGCGTAGCAGATACTATGGAAACACTGGCGAGAGTCGACCTTAGTATTGAAGAGGTAAAAAAACAGGCAGAAAAAATTGGTGCCACGCTCATGTGGGGTGGCTCTGTCAATATGGCGCCAGCCGACGATAAAATCATTGAAGTATCATATCCACTAGCAATGGAACCATATAGCAAAATGATTGTATCTATTATGGCAAAGAAGGTGGCTATGGGCATAAAATATTTTGTAGTGGAAATGCCTGTTGGGAAAACAGCAAAAGTACACAGTTTTGATAGCGCGAGCTACCTCGAAAAAAAATTCCGTTATATTGGCAAGCAGTTTGGGATGAAGGTAAAGGTGGTAAAATTGCGCGCCCTGGAGCCGACGGGGCACGGTGTCGGTCCTGCCCTGGAAGCGCGCGACGTGTTGCGAGTGTTACAAAGAAAACCCAACTATTCCCATACGCTGGAGCGTACTGCTTTAAGATTGGTGGCTTACGCTGCTCAGCTTACGGGCCGTTATACTTTTGGCAAGGCATACAAAGTGGCAAAATCAGTACTAGAAGATGGTACCGCGTGGCACAAGATGCAGGAAATAATCAAAATGCAGGGACCGCAAAAAGGTATTAAGCCAGACATCGACTCCGAAAGTTTAATTAGCGAAAAAACTCACCAGTTCGATATTAAGGCAAGCGGAAGAGGTACAGTTACAGCGGTTGACAACCGCGCGATTAACGACTTGTGCCGTGTTTTGGGCGCTCCATTCGATAAACAAGCGGGTCTTTATTTACATAAAAGGATTAAAGAGCGTGTAAAGGTTGGAGAACCACTAATGACTTTATTTGCGGAAAATAAAGAGCGTTTGGAATTGGCACAAAAAGGTATCGACAAAATGGTAGTGTTTAAAATTAGTTAGTTATTAGGTTAGCACTTTGAAAGCAAGCAGTTTTTGAGTTGGTGTGCGTGGGAGGACTCGAACCTCCAACCAGTTGTGTATAAGACAACCGCTCTACCGTTGAGCTACACGCACATATTTTGAAGTAGTTGCCTAACACTGATATAATACTTTTGTAATGGCTAAAAATCAAGGTCATAGTGTTGTTAAATGGTTATTCGCTACCGGTTCGGTGTTAGCGATTTTTTTGGTTGCAACGGGAGTCGCCTCTGCCGCTTACCACGATCGCGTGTTGCCAAACACTTACTTACTCGGTAAAAACTTTGCAGGCGCGAGTAAGGCGGAGGTAAAACAGTATTTCATTGAAAATCCACCCTATGTTACCGGCACTGTCAATTTTTCCATAGAAAACGATGCAAAAAATGCTACGCCAGAAGAACTGGGAATAATGGTGGATGTGGATAACTCTATCGAAAAGTTATTTGTACAAAATCGCATTTGGCAAACGCCCATTGTCACTCCCCGCGGACTCACAAGTTTTTTTGGGCAGAAGGTTAACATTCAGCCAACTTTTGCCACAGAAAAAGAAGCCTTCGACGCAAAGCTACACGAGATGTTCAAGGAAAAAGAGAAAGAGCCCGCTAACGCAAGTATCGCCGTTGAAAACGAGCAGGTAGTTGTTAAAAACGAAGAAGCCGGCCTTTCGGTAAACACCAATGAAGCGCAAGAATCCTTAATGCCTTATCTGCCAGGTGGTAAGATTCCCGTAATTGTCTTAAATCTCCAAGCAGTAGAGGCGCAGGTCAAAGCGATTGACTTAGAGCCGAGCAAAGAGCTTTTGGCGCGCCAGATTTCTGGCCCTATTAGCGTTTCCAATGGCTACCGTGTTTTGGCAACAGCAGATTTAGCAACAATCGTTGGCTGGCTCGACCAAGAAGCGCTTGGTAACCAGCAAATTAAAGTTAAGGAAGAGCAAATGAAGGAGTGGCTCGATAAAAATATAGTAAAAAAGGTTGCAGTTGCCGCGCGTCCACGCCTTGTGTCGGCGATAAACGAGAGTGAAGTAATCGATCCAGGGAGAGCGGGCACTACTGTGGATGCGACAAAGCTTGCGCGTGATGTGGAAAGTACAATTAACACAAACTCGCAGGAGCGTGTTATTAAGGTAGCAACCACAACTGTTGAGCCGGAAACGAAAAAAGTTGCTCCCGGATACACTTTAGGGCGCTACTCCGGTAAATACCTTGAAGTTGACCTCGGCAAGCAAATGCTTTACCAAATAGAGGGTGATAGGCTAGTGGGAAGCAGAAGGGTTTCTACTGGCAAATGGTCCATGCCCACCCCAAAAGGGGAATATTCCATTAACAACAAAGTGGGGAGAGCTTATTCTTCACGTTACGATTTGTATATGCCTTATTGGATGTCGTTTATAGGCTGTTCCTATGGTATTCACGAATTGCCAGAGTGGGCAAATGGGGCGAAAGAAGGTGAAAGCCATTTAGGTACTCCAGTTTCCCATGGTTGTATTCGTTTGGGCGTTGGCGATGCAGCGGCCGTTTACGAATGGACCGATATAGGCACGCCTCTAATCATACATTAATTACTCTTTATTTATCTGTGTACTCTCGTATATTATGTTTTTTTTAAAAGAATTTATTAACCATATATTTAGTAATACACGATCGTATATCGGCTAAATAATAGGCTATTTTTTATTACTTATGCTAAAATTAACTTATGGCACAAAATAAATATTGGTTTGTAAACATATTGGTAGCACTGTTTGTCGCTTATCTCTTATTTCTTTGTTACAAGGCCATTGTAAACAACTATAAAACTACGGCCCGTATTAGCTCCCTGAACGAGGAGATCTCTCTTGTGGAGGAAGAAAAAGAATATATGGAAGCACTGAATCTTTACTATGGTACTAACACGTTTAAGGAGCTCGAAGCGCGGAGAAAACTAGGCCTTAAACTGCCCGATGAGCAGGTAGTAAAAGTGCCTACAGCAGAAGAAGAGTCAGACAGTTCTTCTTTCCAACCACAGGTAAAAGACGATAATGAGAGCAAGAAACCTTTGGCGAAAGAAGGTAATCCTCGCAAATGGTTAAGGTTTGTATTACGCGTTTAGGCGATGTGCTTTTTAATTTTTTGTAAAAAATTGGCTACTTGACAACTTTTTATGTTGTGTTTTATGGTTATGCTACACGGCTGGAATTTGCTAGCTGTAGATAATACCGACTCCAAGGGAATACTTTTGGGGCACAAGCAGGATTCATGTTTTGGTGAATCTCCTTGTGTCCCATTTTGTTTGTAAAAATATCAATAATAAAAATAGGGAGGGGAGGGAGGAAGGCGATGATCCGCCGATTTAAAAAAATAACAGCGTACATGGTGCTTACGGCATTTGCTATGTCCACTGTTGTATTGTCGTTACCAAAGGGGGCGTACGCGTTAGACCAAGTACCGGAAGTTAACATTAACCAGCCGGTAAATGGTCTTTATATATCAAGCGGGCCATTGTTTGTCGCGGGGACAGCAAGCGACGATGGCACAGTCGACTCAGTAGACTTGCAAATGCTAGATGTCGATACTGGCGAATATTGGTCGCAAGCTTTAACAAGCTGGGTAGGAAGCGAAACCAATAATCCTGTTGCAGGTCCCACTTTTGATGCTTGGGGAGAAATACTCTCTCCGGCAGTAACTAATGACCACGCTTACACGCTCAAGGCGATTGCTACTGATAATTCTGCCCAAACCAGTGAAACATCTGTTTCTCTCGTGGGCGACACCGAGGCGCCAACGTTAGCAGTGACCTCGCACGCCGATGGAGATGCAATTAACAACGTAACCTTGCAGGGAACGGCCACAGATGTAAGTGGTGTTTCTAAAGTCGAAATTAAAAGACAAGGGGACGCGACGTGGTCTCAGGCTAATGGAACAACCAACTGGTCTTACGATTTTACCGCTCCTGCAGCAGACGCCGAGGGTAAGATTTACACCTTTGAGATTCATGCTTACGACAATGCCGTAGGCGCAAATATTGGCCTGCCAATATTTTTGAGCTTAGTGAAAGATAGTATTGCTCCACCAGTTGGGGAAACTATCCATCCAGAAAATAACACTGTTGCTTTTGAAAGCACGGTGGTTTTTGCTGGCGTTAGCGAGAAAGATGCGCTAATGAAACTGCAAATTAATTCTGAACCTTACGTGGCAGAGCAAAAGGCGGATGATGCCGGAAATTGGCGCTTTGAGGTGCCAGCGAGCGAGCTGGGGGCTGGCATGCATACTGTGGCGCTTACAGCTACCGATAAGGCGGGTAACGCGAATACTCGCCACATGACTTTTGCCGTTGCCGAACAGGTTGTGGCGCAAGTGTCAAAGGCAAAGGTATCGCCTAGCTTACCAACCTACCAGCCAACATTGGCGGTATCGACCGACCATATTGGCGTGTCCGCACCTGCCCCGGGCGTTGCAGAGAAGAAAGAAGAGGAAAAACCAGTGGAAGAGGGTAATGTCGAAACGGGTGCTGGTGAGGGTGAAGAAGACGAAGCAAGTCCTTGGCAAACCATTGTTACAGTAATTGCAATTCTAGTGATTGCTATTGGGGTAGGAACGGTAGGTTATTATGGATACGAATGGTGGCTTTCGCGCAATGCAATGCCAGTAGGTGCAACGAAAAAACCTGAGAAACGAGAAGAAACAACGGGTACCACAAATAAAGCAAAAAGTAAGAAGAAGGGTAGTCGTTCACGTCGCTCTTCGAGCAGGTGGTAATAGATTGAGCTTTATTAGTCTCGGTAACTAGTTTACCGAGACAATAAAAGGCTTAATTTAGTAGTAGGGCTTGCCCCGTCCGGTCTCGGCGGGGGGGGTTCCCGTCGTCCTGCTCCTCGAACATATCCTGTTACTGTTCGAGCGGAGCGAGAACTCCTGCGTCAGTTCTAGTATCAACGGTTGGAAGTTCTCGGCGCTCCGCGCCTCGAACGATAAGAATGGCGACCGCTGCCCTCTTTACTGTTCGAGCGGAAGCGAGAACTGCTACGTGAGGTTTGATGCTAACGTTTAATAGTTCTCGAGATGGCACTTCGTGCGTTCTCTCGAACGGTAAAAAAAATAACGACCGCTACCTCTTTACTGTTCGAGCGGAAGCGAGAACTATCGGGTCATCTTGTTACTGTTCGAGCGGAAGCGAGAACTGCTACGTGAGGTGTAGCATCAACGGTAGATAGTTCTCGGGCAGTAGCCCTCGAACGATAAGGGGCGACGACCGTGGCACCTGTTACTGTTCGAGCGGAAGCGAGAACTATCGGGTGGGATGTAGCATCAGCGGTTGATAGTTCTCGAGATGGCGCTCCGCGCAATTCTCTCGAACAATAGAAAGTGGCGGCAACTACTCTCTCTTTACCGTTCGAGCGGAAGCGAGAACTACCCGTTAGTTCCAGTATCAGCGGCTGATAGCTTGCCCCGCCCGACTGGGCGGGGTTCTCGTCGCTTCGCTCCTCGAACGATAAGAATGGTGGCTGGGAGCTTGCCCCGTTCGATCCTCCGGCGGAGCTTGCCCCGTCCGACTTTCTGGCGGGGCTTGCCCCGCCTCGACCAGGCGGGGTTCTTGGCGCTTCGCGCCTCGAACAGTAAGAACGGGCTCTTGCTCTCCGCAAGCAACAAAAACCCAAATTAATAAATTATGGTATACTTATTTTGTAGATAATTGAGTAGGAAAGAAGGGTTTTGGGTGCTAGATAAAAGTAGAAAAATTTCACCTATAAAAACTATTTAATTATCACGCCTACACTTAGTACCGTGTAATGCTTTTCTTTGCCTGTAAAAGGTCCGTAAAAGGAGGTATGTCATAATCAGAAGAAGGTTATTATGCTTAGCGCTAGCGTCGCTTTTGCTTGCGGCTGTTATACCTTTGGCTGTTTTTGCCTCTCCTCCTGTAGTAAGTGGTGAATGGTCGGTAGATGATGGCAACACCTGGAATGCCTTTGGTAGTGGCGTTGTACCAACACTAGGTTTTGTTGGTAATTCTGGCCAAGAACTTCTGGTACGTGTTTCTACAACATTTAGTACCGGTAACACAAAACAAATAAAAGTTACCATTGCCGATGGTCTAGAGTGGATAGACAACGGAGCAAGTGGTTTTCCAGAAGGAATGCTTATTGGTGACCCTGTTGGACCAGAAGGTCAAACAAAATGGCCAAGTAGTGCGGATCCACAACATACTATCAACAATGGTAGTTATACTTACACGCTTAACTCAGGAGCAACAGATGCCACACTCACCTTTCGTGTAGCGCAAAATGTAGTCGATGATTACCCCTCTCAAACCAACCCCATTGTTGTCGATGTCAATGAAAACGGCGCCTCTTCCCAACTAGCTCTTCCTACTATTAACTACGAGCAGACTCCTGGAATAATTGCGGGAAATTCAAGGGAAAAAATTGTTCCTCTAGATACAGACGTTGGTACGATTTATTCTCTTTTGACAATATATAACTACGGTAGCAATAGCCTCATTACACGTCTCTTCGAAGATATAAAAATTACCCTCGAAGCCCCAAGCGCTGCCGAAGTTAATGGCACTTACGCAAGTGGTCCAACTGGCTTACAAGCTATGATCAACGGAGGCTGGACCTACAACAAAGTCTCTACTGACCCTGTCGCAGGTACCAGTGTCTGGGAGTTTACTCTCGACAAAAGATACTCTCATCTTTTTGGTCTTTCGCCTATTTGGCACTTCCCATCGAGTAGTTTCAATGTTGGTGAGAGCGTTACTATTAACTACAAAAAAACAGAGTGGACATATTATGGTAACGACGAGGGGTATAAGGTAGAGTATGGAGTCGGAGAAGAATCCTCGAGGACGGAGACATATACGTTTAGCAACGAAGAAAATGTCCTTCCCCTGAAGGGAGCCTATATGAGGGCTAGCCATATTTCTCCCAACCACCCAGGAGCTCACGGCGATTTGGGCTCATACGGTATTGCCAACCAAGGCGGTAAAGACTCTACCCCCAAGTGGGTCGAGCTAGAGTTCGATACCACCAAAGTTGGTGTTACTGCTCTTGATTTAATCGGGGAGCCAGGGACGCGCAATATAGAAATCCAGTATCGCAAAGAAGGTGAAACAGGCTGGCCAAATACAGCAACGCTTTCTAAAACCTTTCCCAGCTCGCCCCCGCATTTATCCCGCACCTTGCTTTATGGCACAGAGTTAGGGCTTGCAGAAACAGAGTATATAGCAGCGTTGCGCTACAAAATGGAGCACATCCCCGAGGGCGGAGGCTCCCCTTATGGCGTTAAAAGTGGTTACGAAACCAATCCTTCTGTAAATACCCTTTACGGTATTGGCAAACTAGGCTGTTCTTCCCCAATAGAAGCAACACTTTCTGTGCGCGATGTTACCGACGCTAGCCAAGTGGTGAGTACAACCATAAGTACTCCTTTTACCGAGATAATTTCTGCAATTAACCCTATTTTAGAGGGTAATAGGGTTGTAGAGGCGGGAGAGAGTTTAGATTTTTCCGCATCAATTATACACCGTTCCGGTGGTCAACCGTGGTTTAGCAAAACTCCTATTATATATATTCGCGATGAAACGGGGCTAGGTATTAGTAATTTATCTCTTGTTTCCTCGAGGGGAGTAGATTTGCTGGCAACCTACCCGGGCAAAGTAACTTGGAGTCTTGACCATAGCGAGCCCGCAGACCCTGTTACTGGTATTGTGCCCAAGGTTTACAAAATAGACACGAGTGGACTTAACGATACCAGCCTCTCTTACGAAGCCCAATATGCCGCAGCAACGGGGTACCACACATACGAAAGAAGGTTGCGTACCCTCAAGTTAAACTGGACCATTAACACACCAAGTGATTACAACGACGGCGCAAAACAACATCTTAACCACGATGTTCTGTGGGTAACGGATACGTACTCGGAGCAAATGCGCGTAAAGGGTCGCAAGGGCGACCCCTACAAGGTGCACTCGCAAGACCAAAACAATCAGTTGGTGGTGAGTATGTCGGAAGACACCTTTTATTACCAAGTTAAAAACCGTAACGACCTTAGTGTTACTACCGAGGCTAAATCTACACAAGATGGCGCAGTGTGGACGACCTGGAGTGGTAGTGTCGATGACCTCATACCAATAAGTTTTTCCCAGAACTACCAAGTACGTACGACTCTTACTAACCATAGTGGCCTACCTACAACAAGCGATCCAGATAAAGCTAGTTATATCTATATTCCCATTCCTAAAAAAGGTCAGCAATGGGGGGTTTTGAACGAAGGGTACTCTGGTGCTCCCAACGGTCTTGGTACAGCCCTAGACACCTTTGGTTTTGATTCTTTCTTGGCTGACCCTGTCTCTAATCCCGACACCAACCTCTATACTATTACTTATGGCACAGTGCCCACAGGTGGCTTTAGTGCCGACACTAGCTTTAGTGCTATTGGCGATGCACTTAAGGCGCACACTGGTTGGAGCAGTAGCTATGACGACAATACTAATATGGTGCGCATCCGCGCAGTAAGTATTCCTGTTAACACCCCTCATAATTTTACTATGGAATTACGTAGTAATGTCCCCACTAATGCAGAAAACTCTGTTAATATCTACAGGCCGGTTTATTGGCAGGACTTAACCAATGCTCAAGGAGATACCTTTACTACATGGGCGCAAGGTGACCCTATTGCCGTCCAACTATCTCGCGGCAACCTTCAAGGACAAGTCTTTTTCGATGGCAATACTAACTCTGTATGGGATAGCGGAGAGGCAATCCCCTCGGGCACTCATAATTTTAGTGGTTGGACTCTTGGTGTCTATGAACCACAAGGCACCACTCCTGTTGCAGAGCATAACCTTACCAATG
>JAGOOF010000005.1 GCA_017992655.1 Patescibacteria group bacterium | reverse complement strand
GCGGTTTGGCAATGGAAAGACGAATACCACGAGCGCATCGTTGAGCAGCTCAAGTCCATGGGCGTTTCCTCTGATTGGCACAGGGAAGCCTTTACTCTAAGCAAACAATACAGCGAGGCGGTATACACCGCGTTTGCGAGAATGTACGAAAAGGGCTTAATTTATCGAGGCGAATATCTTACGAACTGGTCGGTCAAAGGACAAACCGCTATTTCTGACGACGAAGTAATGTACGAAGATCGCCTTGGCAAACTTTACTACATAAAATACCCTCTTGCGCACAATGTCGACCAGTTTATAACAGTCGCCACCACCCGTCCCGAAACCATGCTCGGCGATAGCGCCATTGTCGTTCACCCCAACGACCGCCGCTACAAAGAAGCAGTAGGCAAGTTTGCAAAGTTGCCTCTTGCCGACCGAGAGATTCCCATAATTAGCGACAGCATGGTAGATAAAAAATTCGGTACCGGCGCGGTAAAAGTAACACCAGCACACGATAAAAACGATTGGGAGCTGGGGCAAAAGCACGGTCTCGCTGTTATTAACATCGTTAATACTTTCGGCAAGCTCAATGAAAACGTACCCGACGCCTACCAAGGCCTCAAAACCACTGTTGCGCGCGAGAAAATTGTAAGCGACCTAAAAGACCTTGGTCTTTTGGAAAAAGTAGAAGAAATCGAGCACCGTGTCGGCGTGAGCGAGCGTTACAACGACGTTATCGAGCCTATAATGTCCACGCAGTGGTTTGTAAAAATGAAACCGCTTGCGCAAAAGGCAATAAAAGCAGTGGAAAGCGGAGAAATAAAAATTATCCCTAAAAGGTTTGAAAAGGTATATTTCCACTGGATGAACAACATTCACGACTGGTGTATCTCCCGCCAACTCTGGTGGGGGCACAGAATTCCCGTGTGGACAAAAGGTACGCAAATACATGTGGGAGCAGAGGCGCCCCAAGGAGAACATTGGGTGCAAGACGAGGACGTTTTAGACACGTGGTTTTCCAGCGGCCTCTTCCCGTTTGCAACACTGGGGTGGCCCAATACACAAAGTAACGATTATAAAAATTATTTTCCCACCACCACGCTGGAAACGGGCTACGACATTATTTTCTTTTGGGTAGCACGTATGGTAATGATGTCGCTTGAACTCACGGGTAAAGTGCCTTTTAACACAGTTTATCTCCACGGTTTGGTACGCGATGAAAAAGGAAGAAAAATGAGCAAATCACTCGGCAATATTGTGGAGCCGGTAGAACTTTCTCGCCAATGGGGCACCGATGCTTTGCGCATGGCACTCATTGTTGGCACCTCGCCCGGCGGAGATGTGAACTTTTCCCCTTCCCGTGCCAAAGGGTACCGCAACTTCGCCAACAAAATATGGAACGCAAGCCGTTTTGTTTTAAGCCATATGGGCGAAGAGGTACTCCCTATCGAGGCAAAAAAACTAGATATCCACAACAAAGGCGATATTGCCCAGCTCAATAACATGATTAGCGATGTAACCAGTTTATTAAACGAAAACAATGTCGCTTTGGCCGGTGAAAAATTATACGACTGGTTTTGGCACACATTTGCTGATATAATCATAGAAAGGCATAAAAAGGTATTTCTAAACGGCGAGAAAGAAACTTGCGCCGCAAGCCGTTACGTGCTTTGGCATATTTTGAAAAACTGTTTGATTATGCTTCACCCCTTTATGCCTTTTGTCACAGAGGCAATCTGGCAAGAAGTGCCTCTTGGCTTAAGAGAAGAGCAGAAATTTTTAATAAACAATAAGTGGCCTAGCTAATTTGTAAAATCTTATGGATTATATTTATCGCCCCAACAGCAAAGGCACATCACTCGGCTTAAACAGTTGCACCTCTCGTGCGCGCGCAAGTCGCTATATTCCCTTTGGCCGTCCGCGGCTTGGCTGGCGCCCTAAATCACCACGTGTCCAAATCCCCACTCGTCTTGTTGCCATGAGCCTTCTTTGCTTGTTGGTACTTTCTGGCATGGTGTGGGGCGGAAAGCAAACCCAAGAATGGATTGTGGCACGCAAGCAAGCGCAGGAAGCAGAAAAACTCGCCCAAACTCAAGCACAGTGGGAAGAAGCGCGTGCCGCTATTTCTCAACAGGCAAAAAGTGCACGCGATGCTCTTTCTTTGGGCCAGCAGTTTCAAGCTAACGGCGAGGCAAGAGAGGCAGTGGCCGCCTATGAAATCGCCGTTCAGATTGAGCCGAACTGGCGTGACGCCCTGCTGTGTCTTGGCCAGGCCTACACCGCGATTAAAGAATACGATAAGGCAGAGGAAACTTTAGAACATGCGTTAAGAATTGACCCCATTAACCCCACTACCCACAATTTGCTCGCAAGCTTGTACCAAAAAACAGGCCGTGGCACTCTGGCCAGCACCGCCCTCAAAAAGGCGGACCAACTCGCTAGTGAAACAGGCCAGCAAATTGGCGGCTAAAGCCACTTACTGTTCGAGGGGTAATCCCTGAGAACTATTCCCGTTAGTATCACATCAGACGAAAGGATAGTTCTCGCTCCACTCGAGCAGTAAAATCTTATCGTTCGAGAGAACTACGCGAAGCTCCATCTCGAGAACTAAAAACCATCAGTTGATATCTAAACGCAATAGTTCTCACTGGGTACAGTTCGAACAGTAAAGTTTTATTGTTCGAGGAATGGAATGACGAGAACTATTCCCGTGAACTATTATCCTAGCGTGATAGTTCTCGCTTTGCTCGAACAGTAAGGCAGGCTATGGATAGTTCTCACTGCGTTAAAACAGTATTGATCCCTTACTGTTCGAGGGGTAATCCCCGAGAACTATTCTCGTGAACTATCATCCTAGCGTGGTAGTTCTCGCGTTGCTCGAACAATATTAATTTTACTGTTCGAGGAGCCCGCCCTTTGGCGAGGCGGGCTTTGCGACCTGTGTTGAGCCCGTCGAAACACGAGAACTAAGAACCATTACCCTTGCACTCTCTTGGTATCCTCACGCAATTCGAACAGTATTAAAAGCGCACTTGTGCAATATTTATTATTTTTTGTTATAATAATGCCAATGAGTACACGTGCTTGGATAATATGGGTTATAGTAATAGTGGCTGTCATTGGTGGTGGCTTTGTTGCCTACTGGTATTTTGCCGTTCGTGGCTCTGTTAGTGCCGATGTATCCACAGGTGCCTCAAGCCTTACCACCACCGCTACCCCCGCCAACACCACCATTACAATAAAGGAAGGTTGGAACTTTGTTTCTTTCCCTTACAATTCGGTAGAATCGGTACAAGCGCTACAGGCAAAGCTTGCCGCTAAAACCGAACTAAAAGGTATGTATCGCTGGTCTGGCTCGGTGTGGTCTGATGTTATTGCGGAAAACGTTCTAAAACCAGGCACCGGTTATCTCGCTTATTTCAGTAAAGCGGCAACAGTTGACCTCGGCACCACTAAAGAAACAGATTACAAGAAAGCAGAAGTGCCTTTGGTTGCTAACCGTTGGCAACTGGTAGGCAAGCCCATAGATAAAACCGTAAATCTTAAAGCAACTGGCAGTACATCAAGCAGTTTTCTGCCCCACAGTGATTTTTCGATAAAATTAACAGACGGCACCACCGGCACAATGTTAGAGGCAATTAGCAAGGGCTACATTAGCGCTCCTCTCTTTATGCAAAACAGCCAACCAAGTTACTCTTACCTTAAGCTTTACGATTTGTCGGGCAATGCCATTCCAGATTTCAGTGCTTTTTGGATAATGCCAAAATCAAGCAACGTGGAAAGTATAATTTTCTCCACCGGCGGGAGCGCCACCGGCACTACAGTTAGTCGCTCTGCCTTGGAAACCGGCGACGCGCAATAACCTTTAAACAAACCATTGCTATTGACAAACCTGTACGTTTATGATATAGTTACCGTAAGCTTGTCAGTTCTATATAACATATTTACTATAGGTGGCAGTTTTCGCTTGCGCTTAAAGCGCTTGGCAAAAACATTACTTTTTATGAAAAATGTTTTCCTGATATTGCCTTAATTATAACTAAGAAGTTGAACTTAGAAACAAAGTGACCAAAGAACAAAAACTAAAAACGATTGCCGATGCTTTGGCAAAAGATATGAGCTTGCCTCTTAAGCAAGGAGCGAAAAACGACGTGCCGGGAGCAGGCAACGCCGATGCCGATGTTGTTTTTATTGGTGAAGGACCCGGCAAGCAGGAAGACGAGAAGGGTACTCCCTTTTGTGGCCCGGCAGGCAAGTTTTTGGACGAATTGCTCGAAAGCATTGGCCTTAAAAGAGAAGAAGTCTTTATTACCAACATTGTAAAGCATCGCCCGCCAGAAAACCGTGACCCTAAACCAGAAGAGGTGCAAGCCTACTGGCCATATTTAGAGAGACAGCTTGAAGTAATTGAACCAAAGGTCGTCGTGGTATTGGGTAGGCATTCATTAGCTCGGCTAATGCCAGGGCTCGGGACAATTTCCATGCTTCACGGGCGCGCCTTTAAGAAACACAATAGAACCTATATGGCCCTCTACCACCCTGCTGTTGCTCTGTACAACGGCAGTATGCGTAAGGTGCTACTAGAAGATTTTAAAAAACTAGAAATACTGCTTAAAAAATTAAGCATTAAAAAGAATTAAAAAAATTGAGCATAAACACTCTAGTTCTATGCTTAGCAAAAATAATAAGAAAGAAAGTAAGAAAGAATTATGTACAACAACCAATCTGCAAAGCCACGCATGACCAGCTGGCACTCTGAAATGACATTTCGCCCTCGTCCCGCTCAACCACGTGAAAAGCGCGATTTTTCGACACGTGATGATGTGTTACAAGCGCGCAAGCGCACTAATACCGTGCGCCATAGCGACAGCTACTCGAGCAATAATCATAAAAATGGCAACGGATATTCCAAGCCTAACAATGTAAAAGCAGGCCCCACTACTCTTAATATCCCTCCTGTACGCGGTAAGCTAAGAGTAATCCCCTTGGGGGGGCTCGGTGAGGTCGGTAAAAACATGACAGCGCTGGAATTTAACGACACCATCGTGATTATTGATGCTGGTACCATGTTCCCCGATTCATATATGTTTGGTATTGACCACTTAATACCAAATAGCCTGTACGTAGAAGAGCGCAAAGATAAAGTTAAAGCCATTATTTGTACTCATGGCCATGAAGACCATATTGGTGCTTTGCCCTATATTGTCAAAAAATTACCCGTGCCGATTTATGCCGCTCCCTTTGCTAAAGGTTTAATTGCACTTAAGCTGGAAGAACACGGCTTTAAAAACATTCCTCTCCATTCCATAAAAGATGGCGACGTCTTAAAGTTTGGCGACATTAGAGTGGAACCCTTTGCGGTAACACACTCTATCCCTGATGCGCTTGGCTTTTCTATCCGTATTCCTGGCCAAACGCCAGACGCTAAACCCTCGCACATTGTTTGGAGCGGCGACTGGAAGTGGGACGCCACCCCCGTTGCCGGTAAGGCAATTGATAAGGCAATGTTGGCAAAATGGGGTGAAGAGGGTGTTGATGTTTTATTTGCTGACTCCACTAACTCTGAACGTCCTGGAAGTACCGTTTCTGAAAGTGAAATCGGCCAAAGTTTTGTTGATATATTCTCTAAGGCTAGTGGCCGTGTGATTTTGGCAACATTTGCGAGCCAAATACACCGTGTGCATCAAGTTATTCGGGCAGCCGTTAAAACTAACCGTAAAATCGCCTTTTCTGGCCGTTCTATGGTGCGCAACGCCGAGTTGGCAATTGAAATGGGCTACATTGACGCCCCTAAAGAAAGTATTATTCCACTGGAAAAAGCAAAGAGTATTCCCCCGGATAAATTACTTATTATATCAACCGGCAGCCAAGGCGAAGAAATGTCGTCACTTTTTCGCATGGCACAAGGGTCTCACCGCCAATTTAGAATCAAAGCAGGTGATACTGTGGTGCTATCCGCCTCACCTATTCCCGGTAACGAAGCGGCAATTGGCGATGTTATCAATAATCTTTTCCGCCTTGGCGCAAAGGTAGTGTATGGCAAAGAAATTGATGTTCACGTTTCTGGCCACGCCTACCGCGATGAACTCGCTATGCTCATAAATATACTCAAGCCTAAACACTTTGTACCGATTCACGGTGAGTATCGCCATTTATCGATACACGCCGAGCTAGCCCGCCAAAACGGCGTCGAAAGTACCATAATTATGGAAAATGGCGAAATATTAGAAGTAACCGAGGGCAAGGCAGAAAAATCTGCTTGGCGTGTGCCGGCGGAGGGTGTTTTAGTCGATGGATTAGGGGTAGGTGATGTCGGCAACATTGTGTTGCGCGATCGTCAAGCAATGGCATCAGACGGAATTTTTGTGTGCATTGTAACAGTTGACCGCCGAACTCGTGAGATTGTGACAAGCCCTGATATTATCTCTCGTGGCTTTGTTTATATGCGTGCCGCCGAAGAGCTGATTCGTGATGCGCGCTCCGAAGTGCGCCGCGTCTTTTTGGCAGAGACAAACCGTACCCAGGGTGATTGGGCGCAAGTGAAAAATGCCTTGCGTGAAAAAATGAATAAATTCCTCGAAAAAAGGACCGAACGCCGGCCAATTGTGATACCGGTAATCATTGAGGTATAAAGAGAACTCTTGTCTTCGTGTTTACACATAGGCTCTTTTTAGCTATAATTTTGCAATGGTGAGCCGCGTTCGTCTAGTGGCCTAGGACACCGCCCTCTCACGGCGGAAACACGGGTTCAATTCCCGTACGCGGTACCAAATTAATTCCCTAGCTCTTCTCCCCAACGCAAAGGTTTCACTGTAGTAGAATGGGGCGGTCTCAAGAGGTAAATGTTCTCCCGAACGTTTGCTATACAAAAAGTGCTTTTTTTGTTTATATAAAGGTGTAGTGAATTATTAAAAGCATAATAAAAAGGAGAACAATGGACCAAGAAGGCAAATTTGCCAAGCTTAGAACTTTTAACATAGCGATGGCGATTTTCCACTTTTGCCAGGCCGTTGCGGTGCTTGTGTTGGCTACCGACTTCAAACTGCCCGTAACAAGTTCTTTTTTAAAGTTTGACCCCGGCTCGAGTAGCCTGCTACCAAATGCCGATACTTTGTTCGAGGTCGCAATAGGGCCAGCAGTCGCCGTTTTTCTCTTTTTGTCTGCTTTCGCGCATATACTGATTGCCCTGCCTAAAATTAACGAGTGGTACAACAAAAACCTTGCTAAGGGCATTAACTACGCACGGTGGATAGAGTATTCGTTTAGTTCTTCTTTAATGATCGCGGTTATCGCCATGCTTGTAGGTATCTACGATATTTCGGCACTTATTGCTATTTTCATTCTTAATGCCACCATGATCTTGTTTGGCTGGATGATGGAACTGCACAACCAATCAACTACCAAAACGGATTGGACATCTTTTATCTTTGGCTGTATTGCGGGAATTGGGCCATGGGTCGCGATAGGTATTTACTTGTGGAGCCCGGGGAGTGATGTAAAAGCACCTGATTTTGTGTACTGGATTTACTTCTCTATATTCTTGTTCTTCAACAGCTTTGCCATTAACCAAGTGTTGCAGTACAAAAAAGTTGGCCGCTGGAAGGACTACCTCTACGGAGAGCGTGCTTATATTGTGTTAAGCTTAGTTGCTAAATCGCTTTTGGCGTGGCAGGTTTTCGCGGGTACTTTAAGGCCGTAAAGGAAAAGAACACATAAAAAAACAAACGGCGGGTGCCGTTTGTTTTTTTGTAGATTAATCTGCTTATTTCTTGCCTAGCTTGCCTACGGTTACTAGCAAGTAGACCGCCGACAGGCCGACCAAAGCGTAAACAATACGCGCTAGCACATTGGCCGCGTCACCAAAGATCCACGCGACTAGGTCGAACTGAAAGAATCCGACCAGCCCCCAGTTGAGGCCACCCACTATCACTAGCACAAGCACAAGCCAATCTACTGTTCCTAATTTTTGCATTTTGCCTCCTTTTTCTTATTTACACATTTATATTACCAAAATTACAAAAAAACAAAAGTTCTCGCCTGCGTTCGATTTTTACTGTTCTTATTACTGTTCGAGATGAGTTTTTTACTGTTCGAGAGAACTACTCGAAGCGTTATCTCGAGAACTAAGAACCATCAGTTGATATCTAAGCGTAATAGTTCTCACTTCGTTCGAACAGTAAAGAAACTATCGCCAGAGGTTATTTTTACTGTTCGAGGATTGGAATGACGAGAACTAAACACCGTTGATACTAGAACTGACGCAGTAGTTCTCACTTCGTTCGAACAGTAATGTGACTATCGCCAGAGGTTATTTTTACTGTTTGAGGATTGGAATGACGAGAACTATTGCCGTGAGTTTTGCACTGACGCAGTAGTTCTCATTTCATTCGAACGGTAATGGAGGTCACGGATAGTTCTCGCTTTGCTCGAACAGTATTAATTTTATCGTTCGAGGTGTAATCACCGAGAACTAAAGACCGTTACTCTTGCACTAATGTGATAGTTCTCACTTCGTTCGAACAGTAAAAATATTATCGTTCGAGATGCCTGTATCGAGTGCAACCGAGATGCCTGTATCGAGTGCAACCGAGATGCCTGTATCGAGTGAAACGAGATATACTCACCGAGTACTACTCCCGTTAGTATCACACCAAACTAAAAAGGAAAGGCCTTGCAGAAAAGTGAATTCTGCAAGGCCTGTGGTTGCCGTCCCCCAACGGCAACTAGTTCTCAGCCACCGGGCTGAGTTGGCCTCACTACTCTGGCGAGTAGTCTGGCCACCAGCTGGTGGCCTCTCGCAACGTGATTTCCGGGCGACGGAGTTTGAGGTCGAAGACGACCTCAGGCTCCTGCCCTTGGGCAGGCAGTACAACATAGAGCCTGCCCGAGTGTGCCCCCCGGGCAATCTGCAGGCCTGCCTGCCTCACGGCGTGAATCGCCGTGAAACTGGCAAACCGGAGCCGTGCATCGGGGATTTCGCCGTCAAAGACAACGAATTCCTCGTTCACCGGCTCCCCTACTGGGGCAAGGCAGAGGCTGGAGTACTCCAGAGATCCGTAGATCCCCAGACCCTCCGGAGTCCGCCTGATTTCCACTCCGCACTGGCACCCTGTGAGTGCCCTTTCAATCTTCTGCAGCATTTGCTGCACCCCCGCTATTTTTTAACCCGCCCTGACTTAAGCAAGAAACCCCCTTTCTGCTTTTGTCCATGCACCGGGCGGATAGTGCCTTACGCAAGCGTTAGACACTATGGGAAAATAGTACTACCACTACTGCTTAATGTCAAGGGTGGGCAGGTAGTGCGCAACAGGAATCAAAAAGCGTAGATATCCACAGTTTTTTATAAAAAAGATCCCCGCTGGTCCGGTGCATGGGACCAGCGGGGCGCGCGGGGGGCCTGTATGAAGAAGCTTTCTTCAACAAGCAGAGAGGTTATATAACAAAATAGTTTTAATGTCAAATACAAAACCAACAGATATACAAACCAGTCTTTGCAAAAAAAATATTAGGTTCGGCCGTTAAACCAAAAACTAGGCAAGCAAAGATTGTCCGTTCATAACGGCCGGCTTTTCCAAACCCATCAAGTTCAAAGATGTAGGAGCAATGTCGCAGAGCCTCCCGCTTGCCCGAAGTTTTTTCTGTTTATCGCTAGTTACTAAAAACATCGGCACCCTATTACGAGTATGGTCAACAGAAACATCGCCCGTGGTGGGAGAAATCATTTCATCGATATTACCGTGGTCAGCCGTAATAATTAAATCTGTTCCGCTCGCGATTGCCTTAGCGCTAATTTTCTTAACAATACCGTCAACAATACGGACTGCCTTTATGCCCGCTTCCATATTGCCTGTATGGCCCACCATATCGGCATTGGCCAAGTTTAAAAATATAAACTTATACTGCGCATCGCCAATCGCGCGTAATGCCAATTGCTCAAGCTTATAGGCACTCATCTCTGGAACAGTGGCATAGCTTTGAGTTGGCGATGGCACTATCTCATCTTTCTGCCCAGAAAAGGGCTCTTTTCGCCCCCCGTTTAAAAAGTAGGTAGCATGTGGCCCTTTTTCCGTTTCTGCAATACGCAGTTGCCTAAAACCAGCCAAAGAAATAACCTCTCCCAGCGTAGCGCCAATGGTCGGTGGAGCCATCGCCGACTCCAGATTAGGAGCAGTTTCTATGGGCACAAAGCTTACCATCCGTCCCGGCTTTATTGGCTGGCGCGCAAATGCACTAAAGTTCTCCTCTGTAAGCGCGGCCTCTATTTGCCAAATTCTGTCTGCCCGAAAGTTAGTGAAAATTATAAAATCGCCATTTTTAATTCTGGTTTGAGATACAGTTTGCCGTAATGCCATGGGGGGCAAATATTCATCGGTCATACCACGACGGTACGCGTTTGCGATGCCTTCTTCCCAACTACCAACTACCTCTCCGGTACCCGCAGTAAGAAGAGAATAAGCCTTTTCTGTTCTTTCAAAGTTACGCGCTCGGTCCATGGCATAATAACGGCCCACTATACTGGCAATAATACCCACCCCAAACTTATTTGTTCTCATGTTTAGGCGTTCTAAAAGCAATTGAATGCGGTGGGGCTCTGTGTCGCGCCCGTCACCAAAGAGGTGTAAATAAACCGCTACAGGCCGGTAGCGCGCCGCTAATTCTAAAAGAGCATATACGTGGTCAATGTGAGAATGAATCCCCCCGTCACTCAGCATGCCGACAATATGTACTGGCCGCCCTGCTTGTTTTGCGCTTAAAAACATTTCATTAAGGGTATTATTTTTGAAAAACTCTCCGCTGTCTATTTGATGCTGTATCCAGCTTAAGTCTTGGCTTACCACCCTTCCTGCGCCAATATTAACATGGCCCGCTTCAGAGTTGCCTGATGTTTGCGCCAAAAGGCCTACATCTAAACCACTTGCCCCGAGTATGGTGCTTGGCACCGTTTGCCACAAAGAGCCATAAAAGGGGGGCTGGGCATTGTATATCGCGTTTCCTCCCCAGCGCTGGCCTATTCCCCATCCATCCATAACCACTAAACAAAGTTGATTCATAAAAATTGATTATTATTGCACACCTAAACACCCGCTTTTAGCCACTTTCCACCACAAGTTTATAGCTACCAAGAGCGCCTTAAAGGCCTATTCTCAACCACCCTGCTAACCTGGCCGTCGCTTAAATAAATAACTCTATGTGGATAGTGGACAAAATTAGGGTTATTAGTGGCAAGAATAATGGTAAGGCCCGATTGTTCATTAATAAAACGAATGTTTTCCATTACATCGTCCGCTGTTTTGGAGTCCAAATAGTCGGTCATACTGTCGATAAGTAAGATAAGTGGTGAATTAACCAGAGCGCGCGCGAGGGAAACACGAAATTTCTCACCTTTGGAAATTTCCGATGACATTTTGCTTGCCAGGTGCGAGAGGTGGAAAACTTCGAGCATTTTGAGTGCTTGAGGGCGCCTCCTTTCCTCGGGCATATTTGCTAAAGTCATCGGTAACTCCACGTTTTTAATAACATTAAGGGAATCGAGAATATTGGTGTCTTGGTACACAATGCCCAGTGCCGCCATGCGGTAATGAGACAGTTCCTTGTCGTTCATTTTAGCAATGTCACGCCCACCAACAATAATGGAACCCCCGCTTGGACGATCGAGGCCTGCGATCGCGTTAATCAAGGTGGTTTTTCCACTACCGGAACGGCCGTAGACCATAATATATTCGCCACTTCTCACTGCGAGGTTAATGTTATTTATTATATTAAGCGGGCCGTTTGGCGTATCGACAGATTTGGTTAGATTAGTAATATGCAATATGGGCTGCTCTACCCCGGTAGTTACTGGGTTAGTTTGCGCACTCACCATAGGAGTGCTCGTGGCAGTTGTGGGTCCTGGAATATTTAAAACTGTTGGCATTATTTTTCTTTATTAGTTTACTGCCTTCATGCGCACGGCACGACGGGCTGGGAAGAGACCGGCAATAAGGCCGATAATAGCGGTTGCAACCAAAACAAGTGGCACCAAGTATAAAGGCATATGGAAAAGGAAAATTCCCTCTGCGCCCTGGCCACGTGCGAGCATATAAACTATTCCGTTAATAAGCCAGCCAACAATAAAGGTAACAGCTATGCCAATAGCGCTGCCCAAAACCACAAAC
Organism: Patescibacteria group bacterium; assembly: GCA_017992655.1. GTDB lineage: Bacteria > Patescibacteriota > UBA1384 > UBA1384 > UBA1384 > UBA1384. Next base: position 6,420 of record JAGOOF010000005.1, on the reverse strand, counting down.
GAAAGCGCTTCCGCCACGTAGAGTCGGTGCACCTGTTTGTCATCCATTCCTAGCCGCTTCATAATCGCCACCTGGCTTGTGTTTTCCAAAAGAGCGATAGTCATGGTTTCCGCCGCCACAATCGATAGGATCAGTAGCGCAATCGCGCCTATAACGATAAAGGCAATGCGTGCGAGATTGAAAATCGCCTGTGCATCAGAAAAAGTATCGCCATAAGTAACTACTTGGTAGCCCAGCTCCTCCGCGCTCAAGCGCACGCGGGCAACATCACTTTGGTTCTGAGCATTAAGGCGAATAATGGAATAATACTTGTCTTGCAGACCTAGTGCGTCCAGGGGGATAAAAGCCAACGAGTACTGTGCTTCGTTGGTAACTCCAACCACTTTCACTTGCTTTTGCACGGTGTTGAAAAGCAGTTCTGGCACCGCCACTCGATCTCCACCAAGTTGGCTATAGTCTGGTACACTAATTTCAAGATCTATTGTTTGGCCAACTGCTTCGCCCGGCTCATTATAGCCAAGAGCTTTAACTAAAGCAGAGCTTACAACTGCTTCGTCCGCTCCGCCAGCGCTAAAGACGTTATTACCTGCCAGCATAACAGGCATTTCACTTGCAAAAAACTCGTTCGTTGCGGCCGTAATGTTAGCATCGATAGTGGCCGTGCCAAACTTTGCAATGGCGGCGTAATCGACACTCGGCGCCGCGGAAGTAACGTTGTTAATTAGCTTTAAGCGCTCTATTACCGTATCGGTTAATGGCGAGCTGTCTGGGTCGGGGCTTGATACGTCAATAGAATTAAGAGCACCGTGTTGCGCTAAACGGCCCAGTGTCGCTTGGGCGAGGCCGAAACCAAGTGTAACCACCATAAGTACCACGAAAATAACAAGGGCGATGACGGCCATGTTAAGGCGCGCTTTATTTTTGTTCAAGCGCCAACTGGCCCAAACCATTTTCAGAATGTCTGAGTTTCTCATTTTCCTCCTTATTTAGCATTATATCACAAAAAATGTGTGTTGATTTATGAGATAATACGGGCAATGGCTCGTTTTAAAATTAATGAAACGCATGTTATTTTGTTTGTTCTGGTTTTAATTGCCACCGTTATTCGCGTATGGCGCATGTGGGAACCAGGTTCTTTTGTGTTCGATGAAACATATTACGCCCATTACGCTAACTCGCTTTTAACAGGAGAAAGTTGGAAAGATGTACACCCACCATTGGCTGAGGGTCTTATTTCTTTAATGATCCGTGTTTTTGGCAACTTTGCGTGGGTATGGCGCCTCCTCCCCGTTTTTTTTGGAATAGCCAGCGTTCCTTTGATTTATCTTTTTGCGCGCAATATTACTAAAAACCAAAGGATAGGGCTTATCGCGGCATTCTTAATTACCTTTGATGGTTTGTTTTTTGTTCACTCGCGCACTGCCCTTCTTGTTTCTTTTGTAACTTTTTTTGTTTTATGCGCATACACCGCCGGTTCTTACTTTGTTCGTAATTTTAAAACATATTGGCTGATAATCGCAACACTCTTTATGGGACTGGCAATTTCTACCCAATGGACCGCCGTCCCTTTATGGGCCATTCTTGCTCTTTGGCTAATTACTGCCAGCCCCATTAAAAAGCATAGAATAGAGGCGCTGATAATGTTTGCGTTGCCAATTCTGGTTTACATGCTTGTGTTACTCATTAACTGCAACGAAAATTATTGGCATTATATTTTGAATTGGCACAATTATGCCCTCTCTTTTCACCTTGGGCTCAAAGGAGACCATGATTTCGCCTCACGCTGGTACGATTGGCTTTATTTGCGCCAACCCATTACCTATTACCAATCAAAGTTGCCAGAAAATTATTACGCAAGCATCGTTCTTTTAGGAAACCCCGCTATTTGGTGGTCGTCTATTGTTGCTTTTGGCTACAGTTTGTACACTATGTTTTATGGGAGCAACAAAGAATATTTGTTCTTGCCCTTTATAACCTTTTCTGTTTATTATTTTGGCTGGAGCGTTATAGGAAGAGAACAATTTTTATTTTATGTTTTGCCCGTTGCCCCATTTTTGTTTGTATTACTAGCTAACTTGCTTTTTGATTTGTATAAAAAGAAAGCGGTTATTTTCTTTGGGTGGGTAATGCTTGCGCTAGCAATGTTTTTCTTTTTTTACCCCCTGTGGTCAGGCCGCCCTATTTCTGAAAAGTATTTTCACGCAACGCAATGGCTACCCGATTGGAAAAAAATAAACATAATTGACAAAGAGTAGCTTCCGGCTCCTCGAGCCACTCTTTTTACTGTTCGAGATGCCTGTATCGAGTGAAACGAGATGCCTGTATCGAGTGAAACGAGATATACTCACCGAGAACCCCGCCACTTTAGGCGGGGTAAACTATCTTTTTACTGTTCGAGGAATGGAACGACGAGAACTAAACACCGTAAACTACATCCTTTTGCGGTAGTTCTCACTTCGTTAAAACAGTATTGATCCTTTATTGTTCGAGGGGTAATCCCCGAGAACTATTTTCGCTATCTTGATACTTACGTGGTAGTTCTCACTTCGTTCGAACAGTAAGTATCTTATCGTTCGAAGCGTATTCGCTGAGAACTATCACCTTCAATATCACACCAAACGGAATAGTTCTCACTGGGTACAGTTCGAACAGTATTAGAATCTGATACTTCTGGCTACCGGCTACAGGCATCCGGCTAATATAGGCCACTGGCATCCGGCTAATATAGCGCAATATTACTGGGGGCAGGTCCGGCGAATATCCTCGAGGTCGGGCACTTCTCCTCCTACTACCACCGCCACACAGCCATCGGCAGGCCCCCCATTTCCAATTAGTTCAAAGTTACTTTCACCGTTTATAAAAGATATAACGTTGCCAACAAGCTCAAGGTTACGAGGTAGCTCGGCGATATAGTCAGGCACTAAATCGTCGTAGAGAACCGACATTGCCTTAGGGTAGTCGTCTAAATACAGGTTAGATGAAGTAACAATTTGCCGTGCGGTGTTTTGCAACTGGCTTGTTGCGCTTGCTTGGCGGCGAGAGCTTAAATTAATTACAACAAGCGAGGCCAAAATAGCGATTATCGCAATAACCACCAACAGCTCAATGAGCGTGAAACCTTTCTGGCGCACACTTTTCTTTGCCATACCCCCTCCAGTTGAAGTTTTTACCATTTCGTTCCTAACTTGATAGTACCTGGCTCACAGCGCTTGTCAAGATATTATGTTACTCTTGACTTGGCTTACAGTATAAGGTAGCATTGTAATTGCTATGAAAATCCCACAATTACCAACGCTCAAGCAAATGCTTGAAGCTGGTGTCCATTTTGGCCACAAAAAACAATATTCTGATGCGCGAGGGCGCGATAATTTTCACAGTATTCGTGATAAGGTCGTTATAATTGATCTAGAGAAAACTTTGTCCTCGCTCGAAAAAGCACTAAAGTTTTTAGCACAAACGGCAGAAAATGGCGCAACTGTGCTTTTTGTTGGCACTAAAACACAGGTACGAAACCTTGTCAAACAGGCAGCAGAAGAAGTTGGCATGCCCCACGTCACCAACCGTTGGCTCGGGGGAACGCTAACGAATTTTGAAACCATCGAGCAGAACCTAAAAAAACTCACCCGCCTCGAAGAAGAACTCAACAACCCTCAAGTGGTAAAAACAAAGAAAGAGAAAACCGTGCTACAAAGAACAATCGAGCGGGCAAAGTTCAATCTTGGTGGCGTCTCCACGCTTAAAAAACTACCGCAGGTGCTCTTTGTGGTTGACCCTGTCGAGGAAAAACTCGCTATTAAAGAGGCAACCACCATTGGTATCCCCGTGGTCGCACTGCTCGACACTAACGCCAACCCTAGAGACATTGACTTCCCGATTCCCGCGAATGATGACGCTCCTAAAGCACTGGAAATGATGATCAGCTTAGTTAAAGAAACGATTAAAGATAATTACAAGGCGCCAGTGGTGGAAGAAAAGCCAACGTTAGCAAAGGAGAAGTAATGGGCCTTACAGAAAAAATCAGCGCGATCCGTGAAAAGACCGGCGCGGGAATTATGGCAATTAAAAGCGCCCTCGACGAAGCGTTGGGCGACGAAAAAAAAGCACTCGAGATTTTAAAAAAACAAGGTTTAACAATTGCCAAGAAAAAAGCAGACAGGACCACCAGCCAAGGGCTAGTTGAGACCTATACCCACATGGGAAAAATCGGGGCGATGGTCGAGCTCAAATGCGAAACTGATTTTGTTGCCCGTAACCCTGAGTTTAAAAATCTCGCACACGACTTGGCGTTACAGGTAGCATCTCTTGATAGCGAAAAAATTGAAGACCTTTTAAAAATGGAACTCATTAAAGAGCCGGGCAAAACAGTCCAGGAGTTAATAACAGAGAAAATTGCCAAACTCGGGGAAAACATAAAAATAAAGCGTATTAGCCGCTTTGTACTTGGCGAATAAGTAAAACGTATTTAGCGCTTCTGCCTTTTTTGTACTCTTGGAACGGCAGGAGGTAATTCTTCTGGTATATACTTGGATAAAGCGCGGGACACTGTTTTTGGCTTAGCATCGCCCAGTGGGATTGCGACCCTGTCATTAAGAATATTTTTTGTTTTTAAATAGAGCGTGGCACGCCTTTCTTTTGCAACAATAAGGTAAGCAACTATTTCCGAAAAATATGGATGGAGCCAGCCTGACACACGCACTCCCTCAGGCTCTACGCGATAGTCGATTTCTTCTGGCTTACTGTAGGCGAATTTGATTATTACAATGCCAGAAAGTACCGCTACTAAAGCGGCTAATACTTGCCCAAGGTAAACAAGCAAAACTGCTAGCGTAGCAAAGAAAAAACCAGTTACAATTCCCCAAGAAGGGTTTTTCTTAACCAAGTAAAACTCTGGCGCGCGCCAAGTTACAAGGGCTTTGGGCAAGGATGGCTTGTTTGAGGTGCGCCAAAATAATTTTTTAAATTCGCCAAACTGCTCCACAACCTGCTTTTTTAAGTTCATAAGTTCATTATATCAAAAATTACTTTGCGTTTTGTATATCTTCGTTCCGTCTTCAAATTCTTTTACAAGCTGGAGACCATTTTGTCGGACAAAGCTTAGAATAAATTCTTCAACGCGGTTATCCTGCGCTTGTCTTTCAGGATAGACCACTGGACGAGCTGGGTTCATTACCATCAAATAAGATGGATTGATTTTTTTTACACGCTCAGCAATATACGCCTCACTAGAGGCGTCACGCAAAGGTATAATATTTCCCTCTCCAAACAGTTTTAAATAAGGTGTCGCTTCGTTACATATAATTTTTCCGTCTAGGTTTTTTGATATGTAATCTACCTTTTCTTTGTCTTCTGGCCAAAACCAGACCATTGGCGTGAAATATTCAGGGCGACGATAAGCGCCACTATTATACTGAACCAAAGATCCGCTAAAGACCAGACATAGCGCGATTATTATTAATATTTTATGCTTAAGACCAGATGCTTTCTGTAAAATATCATCAATAGTGACAGCTATCGCTAAGACTAGAGGGATTCCCACCTCCCGAGCGATACGAGCAGGCAAGCTGACCGCTTCAAAGCGACTCAGAGCGAAAATTACCACAAACCACGTTAATATTAGGACCAAGGCAAGTTTGTTTGTATCTGCTTTCTTTCGCCCTAGCATCATAACCAAGTAAACAAAACAAAAGAGCCCAACATAGAAAATCATTTCACCAGTAATATCCGCCATTTCTGTTATCGGCATAATTTGGACAAAAGATTTTGTAGCCATTAAAGAGCCTCGCTCGCGTAGATTATGAATTGCATTCTGGTACACCGCTTTTTGTGGCAAAAAGATAATTGACAACGACATCGCGAGAAGCACACCTAGTATAATTAAGCTAATTTTTCTTACGTGCAACGAGCGCTTTATAAACGTACTATAAACCAGTACAGCAATACTAAAAAATAATAATATTGCCAGTACTAGCGCAGTAGTCAAGTGATGTGTTAACAGTGTTAAAACAAAAAAGAACACTGCGCCAAAAACGTTCTTTAAAGACCGATCATTTATTAGTTTTACTAAAAAAGCAAAAGCTATGGGCGCGAAAAATCCCATTGCAAGAATATTAGGGTAATTTCCATCGCCATAAGCCACCAACCCATAGTTGGAAGTCAACAGCATAAGCAGAAAACCTATGAGGGCAGCTGTTTGTGATATGTTTAGCCTTAGAAAAATATAGCACGCAATCGAAGGAAGCAGGATCATTGCTGGCGTAATATAGTTCATTACCGTAATAGGAGCAATATCGCCTACACTAGAAATAAGCGCAATTATCCAGTGAAACAATAATGGATAAGTGGTCTCAGAGTGACCAGACAATATATTCATTACCATATAAGCATGATTCATTGGGTCCTCACCAGGAGGAACAATATAGC
>JAGOOF010000054.1 GCA_017992655.1 Patescibacteria group bacterium | reverse complement strand
ACTTTCAACTTCGTCTTGCCATAGATAGAGCACGTGCCAACAATATGCCTGCCGCCAATATCGAAAGAGCGATTGCGCGAGCCCAGGGGGGGAGTGCGCAAAACATTGAAGAAATTCTTTATGTGGCGTACGGTCCGCAAGGAGTGGCAATTTTAATAGAAACAGCGACCGACAATCGTAACCGTGCCATTGCGTCGGTCAAAGCAGTCCTGAACAAGTTCGGCGGGAAATTGGCTTCCGCTGGTGCCGTGCAATATCTTTTTGATAAAAAAGGTGAAATTGTTATGGAAGGGAAGAATGAGAGTGACACTGAAATGGACATTATCGAAAGTGGAGCCGATGACTATGAGAAGGAAGATAATCAATACTTAGTTATTACTCCACCCGCAAAAATAACCGACATTAAAAAATGGCTCGAGGAAAAAGGATATAAAATAGAGGATGCGAAGATTGTGTGGCAGGCAAAGCAAACAGTTTCCTTAAACGAAGAAGAAAACGAAAAACTGTTCAAGCTCCTTTCCACACTCGACGATCTTGATGACGTTACCGCTGTGGCAAGCAATATTGGATCTTGAAATAAATTAAGAACCATGTTAAAATACTACCGTATTAACAGGAAAATTATATGAAAAAAGACATACACCCTAAATGGTATCCGAATGCTCAAGTTACATGTTCTTGTGGCAATAAATTTGAAACTGGATCTACTATGCCCTTAATAGAGGTGGAAGTTTGTAGCAATTGCCATTCTTTTTATACCGGTAACCAAAAGTTTATTGACAGCGCCGGACGCGTGACGCGCTACCAGCAACGCCTAGAGAAGAGTGCAAAAATGCGCGCTTCCTCCACCCCAAAAGTTAAAACAGTTAAAAAGTCCAAGGCGAAAAAAACGAAAAAATAAACATGGCAAAAGTCGACGAAGCACTAATTAAAAAAATTGTCGACAGTGAGACACTCGCGTCAAGCACTAACGACCCAGAGCTAAAAGAGCTAGCCAATGAAGATGTCAACCTTTTAAAAAAAGAGCTGTCTTTATCTATGGCCCCCCGCTTCGACGCAATGATTCTGGAAATAAGAGCGGGTACGGGTGGGGAAGAGGCGGAGCTTTTCGCTGGTGATTTAGCGCGAATGTATCTTCGTTTTTGCGAACGAAAAGGCTGGAAAATAAACCTTCTCAATAGCGCCTCAACTTCACTTGGGGGATACAGAGATTTTACCGCAGAGATAAGGAATGAGAAGGCGTACAGTGAGCTCCAATACGAAAGTGGTGTTCATCGAGTACAACGAGTGCCCCAAACAGAAAAATCCGGTCGCATACACACATCGGCTGCCACTGTTGCCGTTTTGCCAGAAGTGCCCGCTACCGAAATAGAAATAAAGCCCGAAGAGTTAAGAGTAGACGTTTTTCGTTCCAGTGGCCATGGCGGACAAAGCGTGAACACTACCGACAGCGCTGTTCGCATAACTCACGTCCCCACGGGTATTGTTGCAACATGTCAAGACGAAAAATCACAACTGAAAAACCGGGAAAAAGCACTCTCTGTTTTAAGAGCTCGCCTTTATGAAATCGAAGAGCAAAAAAAACAGGCAGAAATATCTCAAAAACGCAAAAGCCAAATTGGGAGCGGAGACCGCAGTGAAAAAATAAGAACTTACAACTTTCCGCAAGACAGAATTACCGACCATCGCGTAAACCAATCTTGGAGTAAAATAGAAAGAATTTTAAATGGGCAGTTAGAGCCAATAGTAGAGGCACTGCAAAATTATGATATTGAAATTAAATACCAAGAAGCCCTGCAAGACATGCAAGCTCAAGGAGCTTCTGGCCTCGACCACAGCTGAACTAAAAAAAAATAAAAAAATTACCAATGCGCAAAAAGAAGCGCAATTGATTTTGGAGTATGCTTTTAATATTAATAACAGTGATATTGTTATACATGGCGATCGCCCTGTGAGCGCGCAAAAAATTAGACTAATAAAGAGAATAGTTACTCAACGCCTCGAGGGCTTACCGTTACAATATATTTTTAAAAAAGCCCATTTTAGCAATTGCGAGTTCTATGTTAATAAAAATGTCTTGATCCCGAGAACAGAAAGCGAAATGCTGGTTAATAGTGTTTCTACCTATTTTGAGAAAAAATGTCTCGGACCTAAAAATTACCTTATGTTAGATGTCGGTACAGGCAGTGGCGCGATTGCAATTGCGGTTTGCAAGAAAATAAAACCAAACCTTAATGTGTTAGCAAGCGATATTTCAAAAAAAGCGTTGCGCGTAGCAAAAAGGAATATTGTATCTCATCAAATGCTCAGTAGAATTACGGCCGTACACTCTAACTTATTATTAAACATCACTCAAGCGCCTGATATCATCGTTGCCAACCTACCTTACGTTAAAGAGAAGGACTATAACAACTTGGCGGATCCTAAGATAGCGCTGGTGGGCGGGAAAAATGGTTATGAGTTAATTTTTAAATTACTTAAACAAATTAAAGAAAAAAAATGGGAAAAAGAACTAAAGGCTGTTTTTTTAGAAATTGGTTATAACCAGGAAAAGGCAATTAAGAAATTTGCTACTGTTCTTTTTCCGAAAGCAAAAATCACCAGCGAGAATGACCTCGCAGGCTATAATCGCCTTGTTAGGCTAGAGTACTAATCGGAACGCTCCCCTAAACGAACCTTTACAGTTTTCTCGCCCCCTTCTCTGTAAAACTTAACATCAACTTGTTCACCAGGGGAGAAACGACGTAAAGCAGCAATAAGAGAATTATTTTTACCAACCGCTTCTCCTCCGACCGATACAATAAGGTCACCTTCGCGAATTCCCGCTTTATCGGCCGGGCTGTTGGGTGACACGGCAGGAATCCCTGCGTATTGATCGCCGATTACCCAGAAACCATCTTCTACCGGTAGGCTATGCCCTTGCGCTAATTCTTTCGTAACTTGGATTGTGTTTACTCCCAAATAAGCCCTGATGATTTTTCCTGTTTTTGTAAATGAATCAATTGCCATCTTCGCCTCGTCTATTGGGATCGCAAAGCCCAAACCCTCCGCGCCGGAGGCAGTAACTGTATTTATACCAATTACTTGACCCCGTAAATTAACTAATGGCCCACCTGAATTACCAAGGTTAATGGCGGCATCGGTTTGTAGCAGTCCTTCGAGTGATTCACTTTTGCCACCGCTTGCATCGGAAGCAACCAAAGAACGGCCGGTTGCCGACAAAACGCCGGTGGTAACAGTGTTTTGGAATTCACTCAATGCGTTACCAATAGCAATTACTTTTTGCCCCACCTTTAGCTCTTTGGATGTTCCTAGCTGGACCACGGGAAGACCTGTTGCCTCTATTTTAATAATTGCGAGGTCGAGTGTCGGATCGAGTGCTGAAACCTTCGCTTCGTATGTCTTGCCATCGGATAAAACCACAGTGTACTTTGCCCCACTATCGGAGACAACGTGTTTGTTAGTAACAATTAGGCCGTCGGCAGTAATTATAAAACCTGTTCCTCCCCCTTGTTCTTCAATGACTCTTTGCCCTTGCCCAAAGAGATTAAAGGGGTCAGAAACGGTAACGCTTTTTGTAAAAAGAATGCTCACCACCGCCGGCGACACTTGTTCCACTACATCAATGGTGGCCGACTCTTCTTCCACGGTAACTTTTTCTGTGCGCACGACATCAGAGACAAGGTTTTTTACTTGGGCGAGGCCGAGTTTTTCTTGTACGTTTTCCGGTAGGCTTGAAGCAAGTACCATTACCGCCACTCCGCCAAAAATACCCATCACAAAGCCGAAAATCAAAACGAAGCCAACAATACCGGCGTAATTTGGCCTATGCTCTTTCATCAGCGGGTGCTACATGCCACTGTTGTCAACAATTTTTATAGCCTTCGGATTGATTGCCATTTTTCATCTTACTTATTATTA
>JAGOOF010000053.1 GCA_017992655.1 Patescibacteria group bacterium | reverse complement strand
TTCCCGTGAGCTACATCCTTTTGCGGTAGTTCTCACTCCGTTCGAACAGTAAAATCTTATCGTTCGAGAGAACTACGCGAAGCGTCATCTCGAGAATTATTTACCGTCATTCTTGTACTGACGCGGTAGTTTACCCCGTCCCGTCTGAGCGGGGTTTACCCCGTCCCATTAGGGGCAGGGTTCTCACTGGTTATATCTCGTTACGCTCGATACAAGCAAGCTCGAACAGTAATGAAGGGCACGAATAGTTCTCGCGTTGCTCGAACAGTAAAGGAGCCACGGATAGTTCCTTGTCCTTCCGTAGCCTTGGCGAAGAAGGATCGCGTTGCTCGAACAGTAAAGTGCGCAAAAAGAAAAGGGCTTAGGTAGAGTACCTAAGCCCCGGTAAGAGTCTCATGCGTTCTTCGAAAAGATCCGGCGAATGTTCATCCGGATCACTCCCACTATCGAGAGTGTTGCCCAAATTTGCCACAACGTGACCGTGGCTTCGGGCGCGACCCAGTGCCATGCCCAGTTGACGATTGCCGCCATCCCTAGGAGGACGATGGCAAATAATAGTGCTATGACATCTGAAATGATGCCAACCGCCTTTTTTTGTTCTTGCTCCATTCCATAATCTTCCTTTCCATGAAGCAACAAGTTACTATACAGTTTCTTGATTAATTAGTCAATAAGTTATATAGCGCAACGCAATAGACCAAAAAGTTATTTTTGTGCTAAACTTTAGCTATGAAGCTTTTTAATAAATGGATTGCCCCAGTTAGTTTGGTATTGGCGCTTTTTGTGTTTTTTCAATTTGCCCATGCCCAAGAGGTTGATAGCGGTTGGAAAATAGAAGAGTTTCAGAGCAACATAAACATTAGTGAAGATGCCATTCTCGATATTACGGAAACTATCTCCGTTGATTTTGGCGCGCAAAGAAAGCATGGTATTTATCGCTATATTCCCTTAAGCTACTACAGCGATAGTGGCCAAAGCTACAAGCTGAAAATGAAAGTTTTTTCTGTAACTAACGGCAACGGATCGCCATTGCCGTACGAATTAAGTGGCTGGTTCGACAAAAAAACCATTAAAATCGGTGATCCTGATATTACTATATCAGGCAAACAAACGTATGTTATTAAATATGAAATAAAAAGAGGGATAAGATTCTTAGAAAGCGACGAGCTTTATTGGAACGCAACTGGTAACGACTGGCCGGTGCCAATTGGTAGTGCGAATGTGGAGGTCAATTTTCCTGCCACAACTGGCACGATTAAAACATTGTGTTTTTCAGGATTAGCAGGTTCAGCGGAAAGCAATTGTACAGCCCGAGCAGAGGAGGCAACAGCGTATTTTTCTGCCCAAAATCTTAGCCCAGGTGAAGGACTAACAGTTGTGGCGGGCGCACCCAAGGGAACACTTATCCCTCCCAGCGCAGCAACGCTAACAACCAGTTTCTTGTTTGACAATATTAGCTACTTTATACTTCTTTTTGCGCTGATTATCTTTTACTTTACCTGGCGTGCCCACGGTCGAGATCCGCTTATTAACAAAGCAGTGGCACCTGAGTTTTCGCCTCCAGCCGGCCTTACCCCTTCGATGATGGGGGTGCTGAAAGACGAGCGTGTTGATATGCTCGATATTTCGGCAGGCATAATCCAGCTTGCCTCGCATGGCCACATCACCATTCACGAGCCAAAAAAGGGAAAAGATTACACCCTCGAGAAGGTGCCAAACGCCACCAACCCTTTGTCTGGTTTTGAAAAGATTTTGCTTACCTCTGTATTCGGGGAGGCAGAGTCAAAAAAAATTAGCGAATTAAGAAATAGTTTTTATGTCCACATTCCCGCGTTAAAAAACGCTCTTTACAGCGAGATTATGGGGAAGGGCTACTTCGAAGAAAACCCCAACTCTACCAGGGCACGCTACACGGCGCTTGCCGTTTTTTTGCCTGTAGGTATGATGTTTTTGCTAGGGATATTAACAGATAGTATTACTGCTACGGTAATTTGCAGTATTATTTTATTACCCTTTGCGTTGTGGTTTGGCTTTTCCATGCCACGCAAAACAAAAGAGGGGGCAGAAGCGTTACGGCAAACAAAAGGGTTCCGTATGTTTATCTACACCGCGGAAAGATATCGTGCCCGCTTCGAGGAAGACAAAAATATTTTTTCAAAGTATTTGCCTTATGCGATTGTTTTTGGCCTTACGGAAAAATGGGCCAAGGCATTTAAGGGGCTCGATGTTAACCCGCCCAAGTGGTATGTGGGAAACCGTGCTTTTGATACCTTGTTTTTTGCCCATGCGCTTTCGGGAATGAACTCAAACATGGGAACGGCATTGGCGGCCCGCCCTCAAAGTAGCGGTTCTTCTGGCTTTAGCGGAGGTTTTTCCGGAGGTGGTTTTGGTGGTGGCGGAGGAGGAAGCTGGTAATGTCGAAACAATTTTTATTATCAAGACATAATCAAGAAGGGGCTAGCAATGCCGGAACAAGTTACACCATCAACGCAAAATACAAAACAGAATGAATATTCGCCGGCGCCACAATCCCAGCTAACGCAAACGCCTCCTGCTAACGAGGTCCGCATGCGAGTGATTTATGCAAGATTGTGTTACGTGGCAGCTGCTTTGTTGATGTCGTTGTCAACGTATTTGTTTGTTGCGAGGCATGGTTTAGAAGGCCTAATAAGCCCTATTTTTTTTGTTGTGCCTCTGTCTGCTTTATTCGCTTGCCTGGTGACTGTGGCTCATTATTTAGTGCAAACACGGCATACTATAGCCAACAGGAGCGACTTATTTTACCATCTTCGCAAATTGCTACCATTGGTCATATTAATTAGCTTCTTGATTTGTGTATCAATCATGGGGTTGTTTTGGACGTGGGTTATGTCGTCTGCTGACTATGGGAATCCTCTCGAGGGTATGCTTACGTCACTTGTAATAACTATCGCGTCTCTGATTGCGCTATTTTTATCACTCAAAAAAGCCAGATCTTTATCCAAGCAGATCCCTGCAACTCCCAGTAAGAAACTAGGAGGGATCATATTACTCCTATTGATACTGCCTGTTTGCGCGACAGCGATAACTTATAATCTGGTAAATAATCAAATAATAGAGAACCAAAATCGAAATTACGTAGATAGCGAGCTATGGACGTTTGTTCCGACCTCTGCTACGCATTCGCTCTCCTTGATGGATAGAATCGTTTTTCCCGCTGATGGTATTTGGTATTTTGATGGAAACAATCACGTTGCCTACTATGACTTTAACCAAAAAAACAATACCTTTATTAGTAAAGACTCTTATAACTATAAAACGGATCAGTGGATATTGGAGGAGATTTATGGTGATTATTTCATATTCCGCCCAACGTCACTATCTGAGACTGCGGATAAGGAGGCAGAATATATTATGTTTAATAATAAGAAAGCAAATGCGGTTAAAGCCGTTATACCGCAACCTTCACAGGTTTATGATAATAGCGGTAATCGCTACACAATTTTGCCAAGTGATTTATATGCCTTGCGTTCACGCGATTCGTTCAAGAAGGGAAAGAGCAAGGATACGATTCTAGCTGAAATACCTGTATCGATCAATCAGGGAGGCGACTACGACCAATACATAGAGATAGACTTGGTTGGTGGGAAGGTTACTGAATCAGACAAGCAAAGTTATAATAATGCCAAATATAATCACAGCACGACCTTTGACCTTCCGATAGGTACTCCTCGCAGATATAAAATCGATTATATCGATAATAATTATGAGCATTATGTTATTGATAACGAAACCGGTGCCAAAGTTAAGCTCCCAAGCCGTCCTGGGTATTGTGAAATTAGTGGCGGGGAAAAATATCTAATTTGTGGCACGGAACATCTGCAGTGGTGGACGGGTAAAAGGAAAAAAAGTTTTGTTTATTGGTCGCTCGCCGATCTTATGAAATAGCTTTTTTAGTGGATATAAATGAGGAAGTTAAAAATGTCAGAACAAGTTATACAATCAAC
>JAGOOF010000052.1 GCA_017992655.1 Patescibacteria group bacterium | reverse complement strand
ACAAGCAGGATCTAATCTATAAAACAATAGATGGAAAGTATAACGCGATTGCGGAAAAAATTGGTGAGGCAAATAAAAAAGGACAACCTGTTTTGGTGGGAACTGTTTCCATTGAGAAATCGGAAAAATTAAGTAAGCTCTTGCGCCAAAAAGGAATAAAGCATGAAGTACTAAACGCCAAACATCACGAGCGTGAAGCGGCGATTATTGCACAAGCAGGCCAGCCGGGTGCAGTGACTGTTGCTACTAACATGGCAGGACGTGGTGTGGACATTGTATTGGGAGGAACACCACTTAATAAAAACAAAAGAGATCAAGTGATGGAAGCAGGAGGACTCTTCGTTTTAGGAACGGAACGTCATGAAAGCAGGCGGATAGATAACCAGCTTCGTGGACGCTCCGGCCGCCAAGGCGACCCCGGTGAAAGCCGTTTTTACATTTCTTTGGAAGATGACCTTATGCGTATTTTTGGCGGTGAACGTCTTAAAAATATGATGGAGCGTCTTGGCCTCCCCGACGACCAACCTATTGAAAACAAAATGATTTCACGCGCAATCGAATCGGCGCAAAGGCGTGTGGAAGGGCATAACTTTGATATTCGCAAACATTTAGTTGAGTACGACGATGTTATGAATAAGCATCGGGAAGTTATTTATTCTCGCCGTCGCAAAATTTTGCGCCTAGATTATAAAAATGACAACTGGCTCCACGAGAAGGTTCTAGACATATTAAACGAAGAAGAAAAAGAAGCCTATAAGAAAAAAATTAAAGAGCATTCTTTGGATATTATTAAGCAAATAGAAAGGGCAGTTTGCCTTGAAGTTATCGACAGAAACTGGATTAACCACCTTAATTCCATTGAACATTTACGAACGTCAATTGGCTTGCGTGGTTACGGCCAAGTTGACCCTTTGGTTGTTTATAAGCAAGAAGCCTTTCAAATGTTCGAACGCTTATTAAGTGATATCGACAATGAAATAGCAGAAATTATGTTGCGCCTAGAAATAAACAGCCCAAGTGTGCCGATGCCACAAGAGCGAAATATTGTCACACAAGGTGCAGATAAAAAAGTTCAACAAGGTTTTGCGGTTGCTAATAATGAGGCAGAAAAAAGTGTGCCAACGCCTAGAAGTGATGTATCGGTAGTCATTAGAGAGCCTGGCGGGAGCAATTCTTTGCCCGTAGAGCAGAGCCCGGGTAACGCCATTGCCACGGAAGAAAAAGTTGGTCGTAACGACCCGTGCCCTTGCGGATCGGGAAAAAAATACAAAAAATGCCACGGCCGATAACAATTTTTTTACAGCAGTGTTATTTTGCTAGAATTAAAAATAAACATATGCTTTTAAAAAACTTATGACGAATAAACAAATAGCATCAGTTTTATTCGAGGTAGCCGATGTTTTGGAGATTAAAGATCCGGAAGATCGTTTTCGTTTTAATGCCTTTCGTGCGGCGGGGCAAAAAGTTGCAACTCTGGGCGATGATATTGCGGAAATATATGAATCGGGGGGAAAAGAGAGACTAAAAGAAATCCCAACAATAGGGCAAACGATCGCCGATGCCATAGAAGAGCTTATTAAGACTGGCCACTATAAAGATTTAGAAGCACTGAAAAAGAAAATATCATTGCCGCAATTAGAATTCTCTAAAATTCCTTCTGTTGGGCCAAAGAATGCAATTAAACTTTATGAGCTAACTGGGGCGAAAACCATTAGCACGCTCGAGAAAAAAATAAGAAATAAGAAAGAGCTGGGCTCTTTTAAGGAGAAAACCTTAAAAAATGTCTTACGCGGGATAGAACTTTTGCGTCGTGACAAAGGGAGGATTTTGCTTGGCGAGGCACTACCGCTTGCGAAAAAAATTGTTTTGCAACTAGAAAAAAGTGGCACTGTGGAAAAAATAGACACGGTTGGTAGTCTCCGCCGTTGCACAGAAACGGTGGGTGATATAGATATTGTGGCGGCAAGTAGCAAACCCCAGGAGGCAATTACACAATTTACAAAAATAGTAAAAGGAAAAATTATTGCGCAAGGGAATACAAAGTGCACTATCGTGAATGAAGATGGTGTGCAGGTTGATTTAGAAATTCTTCCTGAGAATGAATACGGTTCTCTTCTCCAGCATTTTACTGGGAGCAAAGAACATAATATTGCCTTTCGTTCTTACCTCCAGTCGCAAGAATTAAGCTTTTCCGAACATGGTATTAAAAAACTAAAAACAGGCAGATGGCCTTTGAAAGCGAAAAACATTTCTTTTGTTAAAAAAAGAACATTAAACCGGGCACCCGTTGACGCTATTGTACAGTGCGCAACAGAACAAGAGGTTTATAATTACTGTGGCATGGATTGGATCGCGCCCGAATTAAGAGAAAATCGCGGAGAAATCGCAAAAGCAATTAAAGGCGATCTTCCTCCCCTTGTGGAGCAAAAAGATATTAAAGGTGATTTACAAATGCACACAACTTCTTCGGACGGTGAAGCAACGCTTGCGCAAATGGCAAACGAGGGGCAACGGCTGGGCTATAGTTACATTGCCATCACCGACCACTCTCCCGGCCTGGCGGTAGCAGGTGGGCAATCCTCTGCTCAATTGAAAAAACAAATAAAGGAAATTGACGGCTGGAACAAAAAAAATAGAGGTATAAAAATTATTAAAAGCATTGAGCTTAACATCAACGCCGACGGTTCGCTTGATATGGACGAAGCAACACTGCGCCAGCTCGATTTCGTAACCGCCTCTGTCCATTCTAGCTTTAGCCAGTCTAAGGAAAAAATGACCGCCCGTCTTGAGCGGGCCATTTCCTCGGGACTTATTGATAATATTGGCCACCCAACAGGCCGTCTTATTGGCCGTCGCGATGGGGTGGAAGCCGATTGGGATAAGATATACAAGCTTTGTGCACGTCATCATGTTGCTCTTGAAATAAATGCCGACCCCCACCGGCTCGATTTGTCCGATAAGATGATAATAGAGGCGAAACAGTTTGGGGTTAAGTTTACCGTTTCTACAGACGCCCATTCCACAGAGGGCTTGAGCAATATGGTTTTTGGCCTCAAGACAGCGCGCCGAGGCTGGCTGGAAGCAGATGATATACTGAACACATACACACTCTCTGCGTTGATGGAGTGGGTGCGCCGATAAAATATGGTACAATAGTAAGGCTATAGTAAGGAGACAATGAGTCCAGGTGCAATAATTCAATTCCTTAATGTGACGAAAAACTACGTTAAGGGTAAGGTAACCGCCCTTAATGGGGTTAATTTGGCAATCGACAAGGGAGAGTTTATTGTTTTAGTGGGGCCAAGTGGCGCGGGAAAATCGACACTTATCCGCCTTTTAGTGAGAGAAGAGTTGCCAAGTTCCGGCAAGATAATGGTAGCAGGGCGCGATATTACCCGCATAAAAGAGAGGGATTTGCCTTATTATAGGCGTAATGTGGGTATAGTGTTCCAGGATTTTAAACTGCTACCCAATAAAACCGTGTATGAAAATGTTTCTTATGCCTTAGAGCTTGCCGACGAACCAGATGCCATTATTAAAGACAAAGTGCCTCGCATCCTGCGTTTAGTAGGGCTAAAAGAAAGAGCAGACAACTACCCTGCAGAACTATCGGGAGGAGAGAGACAACGGACCAGTATTGCGCGCGCGCTTGTCCACAACCCTAAATTGCTCATTGCCGATGAACCAACTGGTAATTTAGACGAAAAAAATACCGCTGAAGTAATCGACTTACTTTTACGAATTAACGAAGCGGGAACAATAGTGCTTCTGGCAACGCACGACCTTGATATTGTCCGTTCACTGAAAAAGCGGGTAATTTGTCTTAATAACGGGCAGTTGCAACAGGTAAGCGCGGGAGGGGGCAAGAAATGATTTTTACTCGCATCAGAAGAATAAGTAGGCTTGGTATTATTAACGCTTGGCGCAACAGGTGGCTAAGTGTGCCGGCCGTGTTTATTATTATGATGACACTTTTTATGATGGGTATTTTTATAGTTTTAGGATACATTGCGAACACCACCTCCGATACGCTGAAAGATAAGATCACTGTACAGGTAGATTTTAACGATAGCGCAACAGAAGAAATTATCCAGATTTTGCAACAAAAACTGTCACAGCAAACAGGTGTTATTG
>JAGOOF010000051.1 GCA_017992655.1 Patescibacteria group bacterium | reverse complement strand
TCACTCGATACAGGCATCTCGGTTTCACTCGATACAGGCATCTCGAACGATAAGAAGTTAATACTGTTCGAGCGGGAGCGAGAACTATATCGTTTAGTGTGACACTTACGGCGAATAGTTCTCGAGATGACGCTTCGCGTAGTTCTCTCGAACAATAAAACTTTACCGTTCGAGCGGGAGCGAGAACCCCGCCCAGAGGGGGCGGGGTAAACTACCACGAAAGGATGACAACTAACGGTTTTAGTACTCAGCGAGGGCGCTTCGGACAATAGTCAGGGGGCTGGTGGTCAGACGTGTTGGATTTCAATACTAAGCTATATTTTGTGGCACTTACACTAGCGTTTCTCCTGATTTTGTACTATTATAGGGCTAATGTATCAATCCATCTTACAAACTCGTGGCTGGGCGGCACTCAAGGAAAAATATGGCCAAAAACCACACTGGATCAGTGATGTTCTGGTTTTGGAAGTAAGCCTGCCTTTTAAAAAGCGCTTTTTGTACATGCCAGAAATCGACCAGGTACAATTGCACGACATGGACAAAACAAAAATCGACGAGCTGGCGAAAAAAAGAGATGCAATTTTTGTGCGCGTGGAAATTGTAAACCCTACCACTGCACGTGCGAGTTACCTTAATGAAAGCTTGCGTGATTTTATAAAATCGAAAAACGAAATTCAGCCCAAGCACCGCCGTGTGGTCGATATTCGCCTGTCGGAAGAACAGCTTTTAAGCCAAATGAAACCAAAAGGGCGTTATAACATTCGTGTGGCTCAAAAGCACAGTGTTGAGGTCAAAAATTTCGGGCCTGTTGCCGAGCATAGGGCAACCGCCATAAGCCAAGAAATGCAATTTTGGGGGCGCTCATACAATAAGGCAAGTACCCAGAAAAATGATGTAGATAACGATGCCATTGCACAGTTTTATTTGCTGTACAAGGAAACCATTAACAGAGAAAAAATTACCGGTCGCAACATTGACTATTTTTACGACCTGGTCGATTTACTGGGCGCAGACAACAAGGCAAGAGTATTCATCGCTTATTCCGGTGGCGTGCCACTGGCGGGAGCGATTGTAACTTTTTATGGCGGAGTAGCAAGCTATCTATACGGTGGCTCCCACCGCGACCAAAGTAACGTTATGGCTCCCTATGGTTTACACTGGGCAATAATGCTGGAAGCAAAAAAACGCAATTGCCATACCTACGACCTACTTGGTGTAGCACCTGAAGGAGAGAACAACCACAAGTGGGCAGGCCTTTCGCGCTTTAAAGAAAATTTTGGTGGCAAAAACATTGAAATTTTAGGCGGTTACGATAAAGTTTATAAACTGAAGTGGTACAAAATGTTTAACTACTTCAAACATTGAATATAGCCTTGAAAAGACCGCAATGAAAAAACTTCTGCGTAAAATCCTACCACAAGAAGCGATAAACTTCTACCACCTGCTCCAGTCTGTTCTGGCTAATATTTTATATGGCTTCCCTTCACGCAAAATGCGCATAATAGCAATTACTGGCACCAACGGTAAAACATCGACTGCCTTTTTCGTTGCCTCTATTTTGCGTGCCGGCGCGCGTAAGGTGGGCATGCTTACCACCGTCCGCTTCGCCATCGACAAACAGGAAATTGCCAACAAATTAAACATGACGACAGTTAACCCATTTTTGTTGCAAAAATATTTAAAAAAAATGTATCGCGCTGGTTGCACCGATGTTGTGCTAGAAGTTACAAGCCACTCTATTGCGCAACACCGCATTTGGGGCATTGAGTTTGACACCGTTGCCCTTACCAATATTAGCCACGACCACCTCGACTACCACGGTACCATCGAACAATATGTTGCCACGAAAAAGCGTATCTTCAGCGATGCCAACGTAATAGTTTTAAATAAAGACGACAGGTATTTCGCACATTTTGCAAAAGGAGCAAAAAAGAAAATAATCACATACGGCTTAGAGGAAAAAGATGTCGATGTTACTGCCCGTAAAATCCTTTCTGAACCTACTGGCACTACTTTTACATTACTTACAAGCGCGGGACAGCAGGCAATTCGTCTTCAAACCCCCGGTCGTTTTAATGTTGCCAACGCGCTTTGTGCTACCTCTATGGCGCTGGGGCAAAATATTTCTTTATCCGACATAAAAACTGGCTTGGAAAACGTGGCGCTCGTCCCGGGACGCATGGAGCGGGTTGTTATTCCCGAAGCAAAAGGACGTCTTAATTTTTCCGCCATTATCGACTACGCGCATACGCCCGATGCTTTGGAAAAAGTTTTGCTCGCTCTTCGCCCAGCCACACGGGGGAAAATTATCGCTGTATATGGAGCAACCGGAGACCGAGACAAAAGCAAAAGGCCAGTTTTAGGAGAAATTGGAGGGCGCCTTGCCGATATCGTTATTATTACCGATGAAGAGCCCTACACGGAAGATCCGCAGGTAATTATTGATGCCGTCGTGGCGGGCGTTGAAAAAGGGAGCGAAAAAGGAACGGCAAAAAAGCTGGGAGAAAACTTTTTTGTTATTAAAAACAGGATGGACGCAATTGGCAAAGCGGTCGATATGGCGGGGTCAAGAGACGTAGTAGTAGTAACTGGCATGGGCGACCAAAGCTATAAAGTAGTAGGCCAAGAGAAAGTACCTTGGAGCGACCGTGATATTGTTTCAGCAATGCTACGCAAAAAAATTAATACATAAACGCTCTAATAGCGGGTAATGGAAAAAACTATACTTCTTACTATTGAAACTTCTTGCGACGAAACCGCCGCTTCGGTGGTCTCTTTTTATAAAGACAAACCGCACTCCATTGTTCCCCTTTCTTCGGTGGTAGCGAGCCAAATAAAAACACATGCGAAGTATGGTGGTGTTTTCCCAGAGCTTGCCAGCCGCTTGCACATAGAAAAAATTAGCCCTGTGGTTGAGGAGGCGTTAAAAAAAGCAAAAATAACAACCAAAGACGTAAGCGCGCTTGCCGTGACGATTGGGCCGGGCCTCATTGGCTCCTTGATTGTCGGTGTTGAGTTTGCCCGTGGCCTCGCCATGGCCCATAATTTGCCGGTTATCGCCCTTAACCACTTGGAAGGACATCTTTTTGCCTCTTACGCCAACAAAGTGGCAATAAATGATAATGGGCAGGCAAACGCGCGTTTGCCTTTTGTCACAGCGCCCTTTTTGCCTGCTCTTGCTTTAATTGTCTCTGGTGGCCACACGATGCTAGTTTTAATTGATAAAAAATTTCGTTACAAATTGGTGGGGCAAACATTGGACGATGCTGCCGGTGAGGCTTTTGATAAAATCGCGCGCATGCTTGGCTTGCCCTACCCCGGTGGGCCTGCGCTTTCCTCTCTTGCTAGGCAGGGTAACAGCGAAAAATTTATATTTCCTGTGGCACTTATGCAAAAAGATAATGATAATTTTTCTTTTTCTGGCTTAAAAACTGCTGTTTACTATAAGCTACGCTCATTAGGGCTTGTAAACCAAAAAGCAGAGCCCGTATCGAGCAAAAACAATAAAAGGCTAAAAAGCGATATTGCCGCAAGCGCGCAAAAAGCAATTGTTGAGGCGCTGGTTAAAAAAACCATGAACGCTACCCTGCGGCTTAAGGTTAAAACTATTCTTGGCGGAGGCGGAGTAATGGCCAACACTATACTCAGAGAACAGCTTATTAAAGAGGCGCAAAAAAACAAGCTTACCCTGCGCCTTTCTCCTATTCCTTTGTGCACCGACAACGCCCTTTCCATGGC
Organism: Patescibacteria group bacterium; assembly: GCA_017992655.1. Classification (GTDB taxonomy): domain Bacteria; phylum Patescibacteriota; class UBA1384; order UBA1384; family UBA1384; genus UBA1384. The sequence continues at coordinate 473 of JAGOOF010000051.1, read as the reverse complement.
GATTGCCGGTGCCTACCGCATGAGCCGAGGCGATATTGGCTCATGGCAGACACTTGAATCTTATGCTTCCTTGCCTTTAAAGAGCGCTATAAGCTTACCCTCTTACCGTTCACGATAGTTTCTTTGCTGTTCGTATTTCGACAAGCTCAACACGGATCGCAGAGCTTGCCCCGTTCGGCGGGGCTCCCGAACGAAGTGAGTACACCTCGAACGATAGTCCCCTTACTGTTCGAGCAACGCGAGAACTACCACGTTTAGATATCAACTGATGGTTCTTAGTTCTCAGCGAATACGCTTCGAACAATAAAACTTTACTGTTCGAACGGAGTGAGAACTATCCGTGACCTCTTTACTGTTTGTATATTAACAATTGAAAGAGTGTCATAATTGAAATCGGAGAGCCAGCGCTTTAATGTTTGGACCTAGTAACAAACTAGGTGTCCATTGTTCGAGCATCTGGTCTCCCCGATATC
>JAGOOF010000050.1 GCA_017992655.1 Patescibacteria group bacterium | reverse complement strand
AGTAATGGCTTTTTACCGTTCGAGGAATGGAATGACGAGAACTATTGCCGTGAGTTTTGCACTGACGCAATAGTTCTCATTTCATTCGAACGGTAATGGAGGTCACGGATAGTTCTCACTCCGTTCGAACAGTAAAATCTTATTGTTCGAGAGGTAATCACCGAGAACTAATCCCGTTAGCATCATATCAGACGAAAAGATAGTTCTCACTCCGTTCGAACAGCAAGCATTGGTTTTGACGTTTGAGATAACCTTCGCCACTCACCTGTAGCCAAGCGTTGACCCTTGCAATAGTATTATCTGCATTTACTTTGATACTGGGAAGTATCGAAGTAAATGCTAGCTAAATGGAGGCAGGAGGGTTTGAGAGGATTTGGAAAATGGATAAGAATAGTTTGTCCTGACCATTAGATACAGGGCAAGCACACGGCAGGCGGGGCAAGCTATAAACCGTCAGTTTTTATCTAAACGTGGTAGTTCTCACTCCGTTCGAACAGTAATGGTTTTTTATTGTTCGAGGTGCCTGTATCGAGTGAAACCGAGATGCCTGTATCGAGTGAAACCGAGATGCCTGTATCGAGTACAACGAGATATACTCACCGAGAACTACTTCCGGCCACAGGCCACTGGCTCCGGCTAGCACCGGCTACTGGCGACCGGCCAATACAAAAGCTTTCTTGCGTAGCTAAACAATGTGCGATAAGATATATTCATGACAAAAAAGATCTCTGAAAAAGAGGTGGAACATATCGCGCGTTTATCGCGTCTTTCTTTGGAAGAGGCGCAGAAAAATAATTTCACCAGCCAACTGGGAGATGTTCTATTGTACGTAGAACAATTAACAGAAAAAGAGCTTTCTTCTTCCAAGCAGGAAGAAAAAAATGCTCTCTTAAGAGAAGACGTGGTAGAGAGTCATTCAGCGAAGAAAAGTAAATTACTAGAGAATATCCCCCAGAAAATTGAAACAAACATTAAGGTCCCTCTTGTTTTGGGGGGTGAAGATGGCTAGGCGTACCATAGTGCAATTACGAGAAGAGCTCTCTTCTAACAAGATTAACGCCCGTGAATTAATAAGTGAATATATTAAGCGTGCAAAACAAAATGACCTCAATGCCTATATCACTATTAATGAAAACGAGGCGCTAAAAGAAGCCGACAAAGCGGACAAACTAACTAAGATAGGCAAAGCACATCCTCTCACCGGTATTCCTATGGGAGTGAAAGACGCAATCTCGACGGAGGGTCTTCGTACAACTGCCGGCTCTAAGATTCTCGAAAATTACATTCCACCTTTCGATGCAACGGTTGTGGAAAAATTGCGTCTTAATGGTGCGATTATTGTTGGTAAAAATAATATGGACGAATTTGCTATGGGTTCTAGCACGGAGACGTCGGGCTATGGCCCTACCTTAAACCCTTATAGCAAAGAGCGTGTTCCTGGCGGAAGCAGTGGTGGCAGTGCGGCGGCAGTCGCCTCGGAACTCTGTGTCGCTTCGCTTGGTTCCGACACTGGTGGGTCAATCCGCCAGCCAGCAGCTTTTTGTGGCGTAGTTGGTTTTAAACCGACCTATGGGCGCGTTTCCCGTTATGGTCTTATCGCAATGGCATCGAGCTTAGATCAAATCGGCCCAATCACTAATACGGTTGCCGATAGCAGAATCGTTTTTGAAGCAATTAACGGCTACGACAAAAAGGACGCAACTAGTCTTAAATCTCTCCCCCCCGCAAGCAAAGTTACAAAAAGGGTTGGAGTCATTAAAGAGCATTTAAAAAACAGCGCACTTGCGCCTAGTGTCAAACAAGCGGTACAAAATAAAATAGCAGAAATCGAGAATGCTGGCTTTGAAGTGGTGGAAGTTGATATTCCCTTAATCGAAGAGGCACTTGCGATATATTACATTATTATGCCCGTGGAAGTAGCGAGTAATTTAGCACGCTTTGATGGCGTTAAATATGGTGTGTCTGCAAGCGGAGCACAAACACTCGAAGAATTATATACTAAAACCCGTTCACAATTTTTTGGCACCGAGGCACAAAGACGTATTATATTGGGTTCTTTTGCTTCGAGCGCGGGTTATTTTGATACCTATTACAAAAAAGCAATTACTGCCCAAAATAGTCTAAAACAGTCTTTTAAGGAAGTGTTTGAAAAAGTTGATTTTATTGTAGGTCCTACAACGCCAACTACTGCTTTTAAGCTTAAAGAAAAAACTTTCGATCCCATGGAAATGTATTTAAGCGATATTTTTACGGTGCCTGCCAATATTGCTGGCCTGCCCGCCATCTCACTGCCAATTGGCGCCGATAAAAATAACTTGCCCATTGGTTTTCAAATTACGGGCCCTTTTGGGGAAGATGAAAGGTTATTGGATTTTGCACAACAAGTGGAAAATATGCAGGCGTATGATAAATAAAAATTTATTATGGCAAAAGAAACAATAGAAACAAAAATTATTTTCGCTCTTCCCCGCTTATTAAGGCGCCTTTTTGGGGGAAAAAATAAGGCTCGTGCAAAAAGAGGAAGTATTAACCGCGAATTAGTGCAAAAAGAATGGTTGCAAATAGAGGAAAAAATGTCGCTTAATAACCCAAGTGCTTTTCAATCAGCAATCATCTCTGCCGACAAGTTACTCGACCATTGCCTAAAAGAGTTGGGTGCCAGAGGTGAAACTATGGGGGAAAGATTAAAAGACAGCCAATCATTGTTTGTTAGTTACGGCAGTTACCAAGCCGCCTGGGAAGGGCATAAACAACGCAATCGCCTCGTACACGAGCACGATGCCGACTTTATGCATTACGAGGCGCGTGATACTATTAGTAAATTCAAAGATGCCTTAAAGGGATTATCGGTATTATGAAATTTATACCCACCATTGGCTTAGAAATTCACGTTCAGCTTAATACAAAAAGCAAAATGTTTTGTAGTTGTGATAACGACGCGCAAGGAAAAGCGCCAAACACCACTGTTTGCCCAGTATGTCTCGGTATGCCAGGGGTGCTGCCTGTGCCCAACAAAAAGGCAGTGCAATATGCTATGGTACTTGGCAAATACTTAGGAGGAAAAATTGCGAAGCGTACCAAGTTTGACCGAAAACATTATTTCTACCCAGATCTTCCCAAAGGCTACCAGATTAGCCAGTACGACGAGCCTATAGTGCAAGGAGGCAAAGTCAATGTTAACGGCCAAAGCGTTAGCTTAGAAAGAATTCATCTCGAAGAGGATGCGGGCAAACTTATTCATCCCAAAGGGAAGGGATATTCGTTAGTCGATTTAAACCGTGCCGGTACGCCACTAGTGGAGATTGTGACTAAACCAGAAATTAATTCTCCCGCGCAAGCAAAAGAGTTTTTACAACGACTTAGGTTGATCGTGCGTTACCTGGAAATATCAAATGGTGATATGGAAAAAGGGCATTTACGCTGTGACGCGAACGTTAGTATTATGCCAGTGGCCAGTGGCCAGTGGCCAGAAGGCGGAGGTCAAGGGGAAGAAAAATTGGGGACGCCCGTTGAAATAAAAAACCTCAATTCGTTTTTGATGGTGGAAAGAGCGTTAAATTATGAGATAAAAAGACAGAGTACTCTCTTAGAAAACGGAGAAAAAGTTACTAAAGAAACGAGGGGATGGGACGATAACAAGGGCGTAACTGTAAGCCAAAGAACAAAGGAGTTTGCCCCAGATTATCGTTATTTCCCTGAACCAGATATCCCTTATTTGCTCGACCTTGAAAAAGATTTCAAAGTAATTTTGCCAGAAAGCATGGAGGCAAAACTAGATCGTGCTAACAAACTTAATATTGCCAAAAACGACATAGATGTTATTTTTCGCGACGACAAATTGTTAAAACTTTTCGACTATCTTTCTTTTGGGAAAAGTAATGAAGCTTATGTCGCGAAAGCAATGAATATATTTATTAACATTCCTGTGTCACGCACGTTGGAGCCAGAATTTGTGCTTGATTTAGCGCGCTCTCTTGCAAGCGGTGAAATTGGCGCCCATAATACCAAATCGATTATCAGTGAAGGTCTAAACACCCACGCCCCATTTTCTAAAGTTATGGAAAGTGGGAATTACGATAAAACAATGGGAGACAGCGATTTAAGCACAGTAGTAGAAAATGTAATCGAGAAAAACGCAAAAGTGGTGGCAGACTATCGCGCCGGCAAGGAAGAGGCTTTACAGTACTTGTTAGGCCAGGTAATGCGTGAGACGAAAGGAAAGGCAGACCCTCAAGT
>JAGOOF010000049.1 GCA_017992655.1 Patescibacteria group bacterium | reverse complement strand
GCTTGATACGGTATTTAAGGGGGTCGATTTCTGGTGCCCAAACAAAAAGAAGAGGGGTTTGACAATAGCAAATGTGCTTTGTGCGTGCAGATTTCGTGATGCTTTTCCCTACGGTGTGGCTAGAGGAAATAATTAAATCAAAAGAAGAAAAATCAAAGCGCCTTAGGGCGTTAAACATAAAAGGTACAAGTACTTGATGTGGGAAGGGAAGTTTATTGAGCCAGGTTGTATAAACGCGTCGTCCTTTGTAGTAGGGCATTTTTTCTCTTCTGTATATGGTAGTAAAAAGAGGAGCGGCGGGAAAAAGATTACATAACGCACGTAATACCTTGTCGTCACCACCAGGATTAGTGATCCAATCTGCAACGATAGCCACTTTTGGTGGAGTTTTGAGGCGGTTCATTAATAGGCCCCGCGTGACTTAATAACAACAAAGAGAGTTTGCCAAATTATTTGTATATCGAGCCAGATTGACCATTTTTCAATGTAGTAAATGTCTAGATCCGCTTCGTCTTCAAAGTCAAGGTCACTTCGCCCAGAAACCTGAGCCATTCCTGTGACACCGGGTTTGATAAGGAATAATTTGCGGTGGCGAGGCTTATAGTGAGCGACCTCTTTAGGGCGATGAGGACGAGGGCCAACAATGCTCATGTTGCCGATAATCACATTAAAAAATTGTGGCAACTCATCGAGACTAGTGTGGCGAAGAAATTTGCCTACGGACGTGACACGAGGATCTTCTTTTATTTTGGGGATAGGGCCGACTCGGGTATTTTTTTCCGAAATAAGTTTATCTTCAAGCTCCTCTGCTTCCTTCCCCCCATAAGCAGGGCCGGTACAAAACTCTTTTTTGAATGTTCTGAATTTATAGAGGTTAAATTCGCCGCTGGAGCCAACACGCCTGTCTTTATAGAGTACTGGCCCGGGGGAAGTGAGCTTTACAATTAAGGCAACTATGAGGTAAAGCCAACTAAATAGGGTAATGAAAATTATTGAGCCAACGATATCAAAAAGGCGCTTGAATATAGAGGCGATTCCTTCTAAAGAAGTTTCCAGTATCTCAATTGCCGGCATGCCCGCAATCGTGCAAAGGGCAAAACGGCTTGTTCCCAACTGAAGGGCGCTTGGCGTAATATGGAGTGTGGCTTTCGCGTCGCGTGCAATTTCGGTTAGCGTAACCAGCTGGTTCTGAGTGAGCTTCCGGTCAGCCACTAAGATATCATCGATGCGTCGTTTTTTTAAGATGGCGGGGAGATTGTCTTGTGTCCCTGTTGCGACCACCTCAAAACCGAATTTGGGATTTTGGGTAATTTGAGTGCTGATCTCTTGCGCAATTTCGAGTGGTGCGATAATGGCGACTTTGCGCAAACCAATTTTTAAACGATTAAGAGTAACTTGCACGAGTGCGATTAGCCATCTTCCTATTAATAAAAAGATTATGCTTAAGATCCAGGCGTATACAATTAAAAGGCGAGAAAAGAAAAAACTTCTGGAAAAGAAGACCCAAAGCACCACAAACATTACAGAAACTGTAGCGGCAATAAATATACTCGAAAATTGTGCAAGCCCTTTTTTAGGGTAACGATGGTTATAGAGCCCCTCTATGACGAGTGTGGCAAAAACCAATGGGGCTATGGCGAGGATAAACATTATATAATCACGAAAAGGCCAAACGTATGTCACGGGCAGGGTGTCATAGTGCGCACGAAGAAGATAGGCGACTATAAAGGCACCTAGCCACATGGCGATATCGATGGGAATCGATAAAACAGTAAATAACAAATTTCTTTGTATCATAACTGGTTTTATTATCTAATAAATATTACATTTTTTCAACCAAAAAACCCACATAAGTGGGATTTTTGGTTAGTGGTCAATGGTTGTGGGTCAAAGCCACTAATAAATACTAACCTTTTTTTAGCATTGGAAGACCGGTTCGAGAGTTTTCAACTACTACGTAACCGCTTGGTATGTCGTCCAAAGCGCCAGCTTTCACTTCGCGGGCGAAGAAGTAAATCGTTTGTAAACGACCACCGCGCAAAGTAACTTCGCGAGAGTGCAGGTAATATGTTTCACCTGACTTCTTGCTTTTTACTGAATATGCCATTTTTCACTCACCTCCTTTCTAACAGGTTAAATATCGTTAACACCATTATCTTGCCACAGCAACACCTTTGTCAAGGTTTAGCGTGTGGAGCCTGTGGAAAACTATTACAAAACCCGAGGTTAACTCGGGTTTTGTTGGGGGACGAATTACAGATTTGCTTCGTCTTCTGGAATCACCACGTCCTCTGGAGGCGCGGGTGGCATGTCTGTTTCGTCGGTTGTCCCTGAAACGGTTGCCTCATCCTTAGCGGCGCAACCAGTAAGCAGAGCAAACGCAAGAAAAGTCATTCCAAATAACAGACCTACTTTTTTCATGCTTTCTCCTTTTTTTATAATTATTTCTTTATTGTGCCATTGGGGGCGTTCCACCGGCCATAGGAGGCTGGTCTGCGGGTGGGGCGGGAGGAACTGGCGGTTCCATTGGCGCTTCCGCTGGGGCGGGTGTTTCCGGTACTGGCGGAGGAGCCACACCCAAGTCGCCAGCTGGTGGTGGAGTGGGAGGAACTGCGTTAGGATCTGATACGGGAGGCGGAGGCGGTACTGGCGTACCTGCTGGATCTGCCGGCGGTGGTGTTACTGGCGGCAAACCCGATGATTGTGTTGTTGGGTCTTCCATAAAATCTCCTTTTATTTTTTTAACTAACTGCCTTCGACCATTTTAATAATAGCAAACAAATTACAAAAGCCAAAATATACTAATTTTGGAACGTGAGCTTTTTATATATTTTCCGGGTAAGTTCGACATCGCGTTTGCAGTAATCTACTATTTCCTCGTGTCTATTATTTAGAAAATAACTATATACCTTACTGCCGTCAATTTCTGTTTTACTCGATTGCATTTTAAACGCGAGCGCCAATCTGTCTAGGCCACCTTTTAAGTAACTACTGCTCCCACCTGTCCAGTGCTTGTAGGTATCAAAAACAGCTTCCTCCTCTTTATTGTTGCCAACCAGTGTTCGTGTAGGCTTCACGTTATGCACAACACTTCTTTGAAAAATGAATGGCAAATCAAAGTCGATAATATTGTGGCCAATAAATAACTTTGTATTTTTCGCGATTCCCCAAAATTGAGTTAATATTTCTTTTTCATTCTTGGAATATAACGCTTGTGGCGCATCGTTGTCTATGGCGTAGCCAATACAGAATATTTTACCGAAGGCGCCATCGAATGACGTTGAACAAAGAAACTCGTTGTAACTTTTGAAATAGCGTCCATTTTTTTGGCGGTATTTATTGTAGAGGTGTTTAATTGCCTCCTCGGATTCTTTGCCGGCTGGCAACGTTTCAATGTCGAAGAATAATTTCATATTTATTGACACTCTGGTGGCGAAATGTAAAAAATCCTACTTTGTACAAATATTTGCACAATAAACTTGCTCCAGCAAGTACTACGGGCAAAACAATGTAGATTAAAGCAAGAAGCAACTGCCACGCAACGAGGGCAATGGAGGGTTGCGCTAGCTTACCCAACCCAACGAGCCATTGCACTATTCTTTCGCCAATCAGGGCGTCGACTACTTCTGGACAATCTGCGATAAGGTTTGTCTGGACACAAATTGCACTTACTTCCACCCCAAGGTCATTTAAAACGTTTTCTGTTGTTTTTGCCGACCACTGCCCCCCTTGTTTATTAGAGAGCGCTTGTAGAGTTTCGTCCACCGTACTTTTACTGTTAAGGTCTGGCACAGTAAGCTTTAGCACTTCCATTTGGTAAGCATGGGGGATTATTTGCTCATTTGCATTAATTTTATGGATGGCAACCTGGCTTACGACAACTGCAAAGACCAAAGAAAGCGCCATCATTATCATTTTGACTGGGCGCCTACTGAGTTCGGCAACATTTACTTCTAAAAAAATCTTTGAATCATGGCGAACACGGTAAAAGCCCCAAAGGTGGGTACAAATTAGTATTAAACCAATTAAGAAAAAAGGCCAGCGTGCGCCAAAAATAACAATTATTGCTATAGCAGAGCAAAGCGCGGACAGCAAATGAATCCAAACTTTGTCGGAGAGCACCGTGAACACCGCAAAAAATACTGGGCCAATAACGCTGCCGGAATTAAAAACCACAAGTTACCAGCAAGCGCTAATTTTAAAAAAAAGAGCGAAGCAACCATTGCGAAAAAACTTAGCGAAGCTAGCAAATAATGCTTAACCA
>JAGOOF010000048.1 GCA_017992655.1 Patescibacteria group bacterium | reverse complement strand
GAAAGTGGCTTATAAATTAAAGCAATAGTTCTTGATGCCGTACCCTTACCTTCCTCGCTAATACGCAACGTCATAGAATAATTCCCCACCCCTTTTAGTAGCGCAAAATCAACAGTAAAATCCTCCAGGGCGGTACTGTCCTTAAAAGTATTAAAATAGACATTGCCAAACTGGTCGTCTAAGACTACTTCTCCTCGTCCCAAAATAGAAAATCTTGCCTTGTTGTGCTTATTGTAAGTAACCACAATATCGCTCTTACCATTTATCGTATAAGTCGAGATAACATGGCCACTCTCGGGGACGGTAACTCTAATCAAATCGCTACTTTCTGCAAAAGCAAAACCTTTTAAGGAAAGTAACGAAAAAATAAAGAAGACTGGTAAAATTAATCGTTTCATATTGTTGGACCCATTGGTTGATTGATACGTTTTTTCTGCTGTATTGAGTTGACTATAAGGTAAATTAACGCTATCAAACCACAAGCGACAACAATTATAAGCCACACGGGAGCAACAAGAACTAGGCGCTTCGTTGCAGTAACATTACCAAACAACTCCACCTCTTGGGTGACCCAATACAGACCGATAGGAGCATCTTGCCAACTTACCTCTGCCTCCGGCGGGCTAGATTCGGGAAAGGCAAAAACGCGTGTCCGCTTACCTTCCTCTGTTTCAAAAACAGACCGACCAAAAATAGAGGATACCTTTAATTTGCCGTAAGCATAAAAATCGGTATTACCAGTATTTTTCACTACAAAATGAGTTTTTAGTGGCACTTTAGAGGTATAGCGTGGAACACTCTGCGAGGTAACGCTACCGGTACTAACAACGGCGCCATCGACTAAGCCAAAAATCTGATAAGCAACTCTTTTTGCGATACTAACCCCTTCTACCGCATCGTCACGCACTGTTACGGCAATTGCGGCATATTGTCCACCCGCTGCCGCTTGTTCTTTACTTGGGACTTCGATAGAAAAAGGAACCTCAACCACCTCTCCCACCTCAGCGTGGTATTGTGTACGGTCAAACTTAATCCAGCGACTTATTTGTGTCCACTTGTTTTCAATTTCGAAATTATTCCTGTATTGCGCGTCTGGCTGGTAAGGCACTGCCTCAACTGTAAAATCGTACGCCTTTCCTCCCGTGTTGCGCACACGGATTGTGCGCGACACTTCTTCTCCTGGTTTAAGCTGGATTCTTTCAGAGGAGGTTTGTAGGGTAATAGCAATTGTTTCTTTACTAGTGTTCCCTTGCGCAAAAGAAGAAGAGTAGGGAAGACACGTAAGAACAATAAAGAGTAAGGAGAAAATAAAATAAAAATAAACTTTTTTCATTACCCTATGTTTTTGCTAAGGTTTGGTGCTGGCCGTATAGGTAACTTGGTTAGAATACGTCTTTCCTCCGGGCAGAGTATAGTCTACCTGGGCGCCATAAGTTACGCGGTAAGAAAACGGACCAGCGCCGACCGAAGAGTAGATAGTCGCAGGCGAAGCAGAGGCGGGAACTGCCGCCCATGTTATTGGGCTTGGCGGGGAACCCGGTGTTTGGTAGGCATAATAGCCCCACTTGTTCGTCCCTAAAGAGGTTCCGCCTGTTGTGGGATCAATAGATCCAGCCCCAGTAGCAGGAACCAGTTTACCGCTTTTAGTATCGGTTGAGATCATATTTAACTGTAAAATAGCACCCGTTTCGTTGTTAGAGGAAACAGTTACGTCTGTTGCGCCTGTGCCGAGACCATTGTTCAAGCTAGCATCGGCAACAATATTGCTTGGCTCACTCCCTGTTACGGGCTCTACTTCAAGAGTAATAACACTCTCCACCGAAACGGTAACTGTTTCGTTCTCGCTATCATCGAGAGCGCGAGCGGGAGCAATGCATGTGGATAAGACCGCTAAAAAAGCGAAAATCACGACGAAAAACGCAATGCGCCTACGCCAACAATAAGGATTATTTATCATTTTTTCCTCCATCAAGGCTATTATAACACAAGTTGATAATTATTATTATTTACTGCACAATAAAGGCGTGAGAAATTACAAAACAGAAGCTATTGTTTTGCGCCGCGACAAGTTCGGAGAAAAAGATAGACTAATTACAACGTTTACGCGCTCTTTTGGTAAAAAAACACTGCTTGCTAAAGGGGCACGACGTCCCGAAAGTCGTTTTGCCTCGGCAACAAACCTCTTCTCCCGGCTTGATATTGTGGTGGCAAAAGGTCGAAGTATCGATATTTTAACAGAAGCCAATATTATTAACTCCCACAGCGCAATTAGTAACGATTTACAAAAAGCAAAATTGGCATACTGGATCGGAGAGGTTGTAACAAACTCCACCCACGACGAAGAGCCACTCCCCACACTTTATGAGCTACTAGTAAATAGCCTCAATGTTATTGATAAAAAAGGAGAGCGCCGTATTGTTGATTTTTTCGCCTTTAACTGCCTTTCTATACTGGGCTATAAACCGGAACTTAACAAATCTGTTTACAGCCAAGATCCTCTTTGTGAAAATGGCGACTACTTGTTTAGCCCCCTTCTTGGAGGAATAACAGAAAACCACCCCCAAAACGAGGGGCGAGCAATTAGCGTAGAAACAATCAAGGCAATGCGTTTTTTGCAAAACCCGTGGGAAAAAGTAGAAAAATTACGCCTTTGCCAAAGGGTAGAAAAAGAATTACATCTACATGTTTGCGCCTTTACAGAAACTGTAATGGAGAGAGCTATTAAAAGTGAAAAGCTATAAAGGAAAGAGATGCTAACTTGGATCAATATCGACTTAGGAGCAATCGGTAACAACCTTCGAAGAATTCACGAGCACATCGACGAAGAAACGCGTGTGATTGCTGTTGTCAAGGCGAACGCTTATGGCCATGGCCTTACTGAAGTTGGCAACAAACTCTGGCAAGAAGGGGTTGATATGCTGGCGGTAAGCACTGTTGACGAAGCAATTGCCTTACGCATTGCCAAAATCAAAGTACCAATTCTAGTCATTGGCTACACCCAACCCAGCGAATATCAAAGGGTCATCGAGCATTCACTACGTATAACGGTCTTTAGTAAAGAAGAGATTGAAACTCTCGCCCAAGTCGCGGAAAGTGCCCATCAGCCCGTGCGCGTTCATTTAAAAATCGATACGGGTATGCATCGCCTTGGCATTAACCCCGCCGAAACAACAGACTATGTTAACCTCATTAACCAAAAACCCTACCTTATCTTAGAGGCAGTTTTTTCTCATTTTGCCGAGGCAGACAATGTCATATACTCACGCAACCAAATCAAAGAAATAGAATCCGCCCTTTTTCAATTACAGCAAATCGATGCCAATGCTATGCCAATGGTACATTTAGCCGCCTCGAAGTCTATTATTAAATACCCAGAAGCGCATTTTGACGCCGTCCGTCCGGGGATTGCGCTTTATGGTCTCGAGGATACAATTCCCGGCCTCCTGCCCGCTCTGCGATGGTCGACAAAAATTGTCCAAGTAAGAAGAGTTAACGAGGGAGCAAGTGTTGGTTATGGCTTAACTTATAAAACAAAGCGTATTTCTTCTCTTGCTGTGATTCCGGTAGGTTATGCCGACGGCTACCCCCGCTCTCTTTCTAATAAGGCGCAGGTTTTAATTAACGGCAAAAGAGTAGGGGTAGTGGGAAGAATTTGTATGAATCAAGCCATAATCGATGTTACCGGACTCAACGCCAAAGTGGGCGAGCAGGTTGTCCTTATTGGTAAAAGTGTAGGTGATATTATTCGCGCACAGGACCTCGCCCGTTGGGCGGGAACCAACCCCCATGAAATTGTTGCGCGCATCTCGCCCTACATTTTCCGTAATTTCCACGAACTTAAAGAAGACGAATTTAGCGCTTAGTACGAGCTGTTGCCCCGGGGCGTAAAATAAAAAGACCAAACAGCACAAAAAAGGCAAAGAAGTTACACCCCAAGTTGGGTATTAGACCCATTAAGCCAAAAACACCTATAAAACCTACCTTCCAAATATCAGTAGGCCAGCCAAAACGTAAAAACGTTACAATATTCCAAATTACACTCACCAAAAAAGCAACAAACAAAGTTATTGCCAGCAACGAAAAGAGCGCCTCTTCTACACGCCATATTCCATAAAGCGTATTGTGAATAGTTAAGCTAACAAGTGCCGCAACAAAAAGAATAAGCGATAGCCTCGTCATTTTTTCTAGTTTATTCACAATCCCCTCACTTTTTGCATAAAATTTGCTCTATTTGTTTAAGTTCTTCCGGCGTATTAACGCCAAGCGTGGCCTGTACGC
>JAGOOF010000004.1 GCA_017992655.1 Patescibacteria group bacterium | reverse complement strand
ACAAAAAGAGCAAGCGGTTGCTGACGTAGGGAGGCAAAGCGCGCAACTACAAAAACAAAAAGATAGTATTCTCCGTTATTCGGCTTTATTAAACGAGCTAGAGAGTGTTATTTTTAAAGGAGTACGTTTAACCCGCATAACCGCAAGTACGGAAAACAAAATTATCCTAGAAGGAGTAACCAATAGTTTCGCAGACCTTGCCCGTGCTACCGACAGTGTTCGTACCTCCACTAACTTTGCCGATGTCAAAGTTTTATCCGCCAACAAGCAACAAAATGGTAGCGTTAATTTTATTATTACTTTTACTGTGGATGAAAGATTTTTAACAACAAGAATACAATAAACATGGACGTCAATACAAGAAAAAATTTACCATCAATTATCATAATATTAGCGCTATTGCTGGTTGCTCTTTTACTGGTAATATTTTTGGCAATTCCTTCTTCCTATAAGCTTAAAGCAAATCTAACCCGTGTTGCGAAAGCACGTGCTAATGCCACGCAAGCTGCCCAATATATTGCCGATATTGATGGTGCTTATCAGAAAATTGCAGCAAACACGAAAGCCGCTTCACTACTTGCGCTCGCAGCGCCTAAAGATGCTGATGTCGCTAATGCGGTAGTGATGATAGACGCTATTGTTACAAACTCCGGCCTTTCTCTTAATGCTTTGTCTCCCCGCCAAACGTCTAGTGGCAAAACAGTTATTACGGTAACTGCAAGTGGCTCTTACGAAAACTTGAAAAAAATGATTACAAGCCTAGAAAACAATGTAAGGCCGATGTCCGCGGACGGTATATCGCTGGTTGCTTTGGAGGGTGGAGGAGAGGTGTTAACAGCTGGTAATTTTTCCATTGATGTAACAGTAGGAGAAACAAGTGAAGAGTAAAATATTGGCAGTTGCTTTAGGGGTAGGCATTGTTGCTGTAACAGTCATAATCTTATTGTGGCGCTTATCTGCTACCGATAGTCGTATGCTAACTAATAGCCGTTTTGTACCTGTTCCCGAAGTCTTAAGAGAAGGCGCAGATTTTTCGACAGTGCTGGAGGGGTTAGAGAAAAACGGCAATCTGCCCGTTGCTATTGGCACAGGCGATGTGGGCAAAAATAATCCATTTAATTAATTATGATTGCTAGCGAACAACAATACGATATCGACTTAATTGGTGCTACTATAGCGCCCGAGGTTTTGCGCTTATTACCAAAAAAAGTAGCGCAACGTTACAGAGTTGCGGTTTTTGGTGAGGATGTTGGCCGTGCTGTTAAGCTCGGCGTGGTACAACCAGTTAGCGAGGAAACACGTGAATTCATTGAACGTTTAGCGCGTGATAACCAAATAGCGATAGAGCAATATAGAATTTCCGAAGAAAGCCTTAATGCCGTTTTAGATCAATACAAAACAGAAGGGGAGCCCTCTGCCGACGATATTGTTATTCCCGACGCAAAGGAAAGAAGCAATATGCTCGCAACGGCAAGGGTTTTAAGTGATACCAACCTCGATAAATCGTTGCCTGAACCGATTAACAGCTCTGCCGACATACGCCAGTTTATTAGCGTTGCCAATGTTCCCCAAATAATATCGGCAATAATGAAGCTAGCAAGTAAAGTGAATGCAAGCGATATTCATATTGAAGCGCAAAAGGACAGTGTCGTCGCGCGCTTTCGCATAGATGGTAACATGAAATCTGTTGTTACTATGCCTGTCGGCCTACAAAAAGCGTTAGTGGCACGGGTAAAAATTTTAGCAAAATTAAAAATAGATGAAACTCGTTTACCCCAAGACGGCCGTTTTGATGTAGTAATCAACAACCACGAAATAGACATACGGGTGTCGATAATGCCTACGATTTACGGGGAAAAAGTAGTAATGCGTTTGCTCGACAAAAACGCAGGTTTATTTAAGATCGAAAGTTTGGGCATAACTGGCGAAAATTACCGCCGTCTAGTAAAAGCAATCGATAAACCTTATGGCGTGGTAATGGTAACTGGTCCAACAGGGGCGGGTAAGTCGACTACCCTCTACGCTGCGGTCAACCACATTCGTCGTGACACGCAAAACATTGTAACGCTAGAGGATCCGGTGGAATACGAAATCAGTGGTATTAACCAAATTCAAGTCAGGCCCAATATTGGTTTTACGTTCGCGGAGGGGCTAAGTGCCGTCTTGCGCCAAGATCCAAATGTTATCATGGTCGGTGAAATTCGCGATAAGGAAACGGCTAATTTAGTGACGCATGCCTCTCTTACAGGCCACCTTGTACTGACTACTTTGCACACTAACGATGCGGCGGGGGCTATGCCCCGCCTCACAAACATGGGTGTAGAGCCATTTTTAATTGCTTCTGCCATGAACGCAATTGTGGGGCAACGTCTAGTAAGAAAAAGTTGCGAAAAGTGTCGCGTTAGCTACACACCTCCCACAGAAATTGTAAAACAAGTTGATGATGCGCTAAGAGAAGCGGGTGTAAAGATGGAAATGAAGTATTTTAAGGGAAAAGGATGTGCAGCGTGCGCTAATACCGGCTACCGCGGGCGAACTGGCATTTACGAGGTGCTCGATATTGACGACGGCATGGAGGAATTGATTATCTCCCGTGCCTCTGCAACCAAAATTAAAGAATACGCACTCAAAAAGCAGATGTATCCAATGCGTATTGACGGCTTTATAAAAGTGGCGCAAGGGCTAACGACAATCGATGAAGTTCTTCATGCCACAGCGATTAATTAGGTATAATGAGGTTAATATGACAAAGATACAAGTTGAAAGAATGCGCAAGTATCTCGATGCTACCATTGCTGCCCGGGCAAGTGACTTACATATTGTTGCAGACCAGCCACCGATTTTACGCATAGACGGCCACCTCCAAGCAATTCCCAATGAACCGGTATTGACTGCCGATGTGGCGGCGGGTCTTGTGAGCAGTACTTTACGCCCCGATCTTGCGAGAAGGCTGGTGAGCCGCAAAGAAATTGACTACTCTTTTGACTACGACCATCATCGCTACCGAGGAAATGCTTTCTACGAAAGAGGCAATCTTGCAGGTGCCTTTCGCCTAATACCAAGCAAAATACCAACTTTAGCGGAACTTGGTCTTCCTCCCATTCTCGAACGTTTTACTCTTTTAAAGCAAGGATTTGTTATTGTCACCGGCCCAACGGGGCACGGTAAAAGCACAACTCTTGCAAGTATGATCGATGCCATTAATCAGAAAAGAAGAGAGAATATTATTACCATCGAAGATCCTATTGAATATGTTTTCAACCACGCTCAAAGTATCGTATCGCAACGTGAGCTAGGAGTAGATACAGACAGTTTTGGGCGCGCATTAAGATCGAGCTTGCGCGAAGATCCCGACGTTATTCTGGTAGGGGAAATGAGAGACCTGGAAACAATCGAGGCTGCCTTAACTCTCGCAGAAACGGGACATCTAGTGTTTACCACTTTACATACCAATGATGCCGCACAAGCGCCAGAGCGCATAGTAAGCGTGTTCCCTGCGCATCATCAATTGCAGATCCGTACTCAACTGTCGAACACGTTATCAGCAGTTTTGTCGCAACGCCTTCTTCCCCGCGCGAGAGGAAGGAGGGTAGCAGCTATGGAAATATTAATCGCAAACAATGCGGTAAAATCTTTAATACGTGAAAGCAAAACTCATCAACTCTACTCTGTTTTAGAAACTAGCGCCGCCGAAGGAATGATTAGCCTCGATAAAGTGCTTGCCGATTTAGTAAGCAGGGGAGAAGTAAATCTGGACGAAGCGCTTCCGTGGGCAAGAGACCAAAGAACTCTTAAGCAAATGATTAGCTAAAATGTCATTTATTACCCAACAAGTCGCAACGCGAGAAAAAGAATTTTTTGCTAAGCAATTAGCGATTATGCTTGAATCTGGCCTTCCTCTTTCGCGCGCTATAGATGTGGTTTATCGCCAGACGCGTGATAAATATTTTAAGCGTGTCTTAAGTAGTGTTGCAAAAAGTTTGCAGAATGGGCGCCAACTAAGCCGTGCGCTGAGCGATTTTCCCCATGTTTTTTCCCCAGATTTTATTGCCGTGTTGCGCGCGGGGGAGCAAACTGGAAAACTCGATCTCGCGTTTCGCGACTTAGGGAAAAAATTAGAAGCGGATAACACGTTTCGGGCAGGCGTGCTTGGTGCGGTACTCTACCCTTTGCTTATTGTTTTTGCCATTTTTGCGGTAAGTATTTATATGGTAATTGTGGTAGTGCCGAACTTAATTGTGGTGTTTGAGCAAAATGAAATTAGCTTGCCTTTTTTAACCAGGGCGATGATAGCTATCGTAATGTTTATTAGTAGCTACTGGTGGTTGATTATAGCTCTTTTGCTGGTGCTTATTTTATCCGCGCGCTACTACAGCAAAACTAAATCTGGTAAATTATTTTTAAGCTACGCGCAAATCAGAATACCAATAGTTAAAGATCTCTACGAAGCGGTTTATATTAGCAGTTTTGCCCACACGCTGTCTATGCTTGTGCGCCATGGCATTCCTATAATAGAAGCAATGAGGGTAACAAAGGGGACGATGCGCAATGTTTTGTATCGTGTTGCCGCCGATGAAATGATCAACGATATCGAAAAAGGTATTCCTCTAAGCAAGCCGATTATGGACAATAAAATTTTTCCACCGCTTTTAGGGCAGATGGTGTTAGTGGGGGAACAAACCGGCAAGCTGGATGAGGCGCTAGAAAGTGTCGCAACAAACTACCACAATCGAGCAAACCAACTGATTAAATATCTCTCAAGCTTAATTGAGCCGATCCTTTTAATCATAGTAGGTATTATTGTCGCTCTTGTGGTCTTTGCCATTCTTCTTCCAATCTATCAGGTCGCACAGTTGTAAATAAAACCGGTAATTACTATGGATCTTAATATTTTGCTTATTGTTACTCTCGGCGTGGTGTGGGGTTCATTTTTGACCACAATTATTTGGCGCGTTGATGCTTTCCGCTCTATTTTTACTTCCCGCTCACGTTGCACCGATTGCGACCAAGAACTCGCGTGGTACGACCTTATTCCTATAATAAGTTTTGGAATACTGCGTGGCCGCTGTCGCAAATGCCGTAAGAGGTTGTCTTTAATTTACCCTTTCGTGGAAGTTGTAAGCGGTATAGTATTTTATCTTGTTTATACTTTGCATGCCATAAGCTGGCTTTCGTTATTATTAGTAGTAATCTTCTCACTGTTCATCATAATTCTTGGCTACGATGCGATCCATATGATAGTGGAAGACAAGATCGTTTATACGGCAGTACTCTTTGCAGTAGTGTATAACATCGTACTTTTGGATGACTGGCTTTATTGGGGGGACCTACTAAAAAGCGCAGGTATCGGTCTTGTTATTGGTGTTGCAATTCCTGCCTTTCTTGTGCTTGTGAGCAAAGGACGCTGGATGGGGGAGGGCGATATTTCGCTCGGCGTTCTAATGGGCATATTTTTGGGCTTTCCCAATATTGTTGCGGCATATGTTATTGCGTTTATTTTAGGGAGTGTTATTGGTCTTTTGTTAATAGCCTTTAAGCGCAAAAAAATTCGTGATCCTCTCCCTTTCGGCCCCTTTCTTGTGCTCTCTTCGATTGTTATTTTTTTCTGGGGGAACCAAATTATCAGTTGGTATTTAAAAGTCGCTTTTTTAAGCCTTTAGGAGGTTAGATGACGTTGAAGAAAGGATTTACTTTAATCGAATTAGTGGTGGCAATCACGATTGTCCTTTTGCTTTCAACGACATTGGTGGTAATTTTAGGCCACAGCAAAGTCAATGGGCGAGACGCGCAAAGAATTAATGATGTAAACGCTATTGCCTTAGCCCTCACACAGTACAATGGTCAATATCGCACCTACCCCTACTGGGAAATAACCAACAATAAGCAAGGAATTTTTAACTTTGATAGCAGTGGCCAATGCAGTGATGCTTACCCATGTATTTATTCTGCCGGGTCTGGTTCCTCCTGGCGTTCCTTTCTTGATTCTTTTTTAACAAGCAAACCGGTTGCCCCAAAAGGAAAAGAGGGGAGCGATTATTACTACATTGCTTCTAACGATAACGCAACCCCACCCCGTCATTTTGTTGTTGCTACTCGTCTTGAGGGCAATAAATACAAGGCGACCGTTACAGAATCCGACAGCTGGTATGCGAGCGGTTATTGTTTGGCAAGCGAGTGCAACATCGAATTACCTGGTAGCAAGGAGGGTTGGTTCTATGTTTTTGGTAACTAAGCGTGGCACAACGTTAATCGAGCTATTAATAGTATTAACAATAATATGCTTGCTTTTTATTGTGGCGCTTCCTTTGTACAACCGTGTTACGGGGAAAAGAGAATTAGATGCTTATACTAAACATATCCAATCGATGCTCGAACGGGCTAAAATTATGTCGCTTGCTCCAACCCCCGAAAGCGAAGCTCTCTCTTACTGCTTTGAGGTGGTGCCGAGCGAGAAAACATTAAGGGTTGTAGGAGAAAAAATAAAACCAGAATCGCCCTACCGTTGCGGAGACGGCGACATTGTATTGCAAGAAAAAATTAAAGATACTTTCCACATTAGCTGTGAGCAGTGCTTCGTTTCTTTTAAGGCGGAAAATAACATTTATGCGCAAGTAAAAGAAGCAGAGCCTGTTACGTATACCGTTGAACGAGCTGGTATTAACAAAAAAAACTATGTAGTTTTAGACGAAAATGGTCTTATATATGCAAAAATATCACAATAAAAAAAATGGTTTTGGCATAATAGAGGTAATGATTGCTCTTTCTGTGCTTGCGGTTGTCATTTCTTCTTTTGGAGCTGTTGCCAGCCAATCACTAAAAATCGCTTTAGCTAGTGAAGAATCTTTGGTGGCGGCCGGTCTCGCACAAGACGTTTTAGAACGTGCTGTTGCTTCTTACGAAAAAGATCCCCAGAAAGGAGAAGTGCCAACTTTTGATAAGAACGTTACATTAAATAATGTCACATACAATAGGGAAATAAAAATTGAAGAAGTAAAAGACGACGCGGTGTTAAATGATACTCTCTGGAGAATGTCGGTATTAGTGCAATGGCTTGACCCGCGCACAGATAAAGACAAGCAATATTCACTGACAACGGAGCTATCAAAATGGCAATAAAACACAAGAAAAAAGCGTTCACTTTGTTGGAAGTAATGTTGGCGGCAACCTTATTCAGCGTGGCGATGATTAGCGCGATTGCCATAATTTCAAGTGGCCTAACAACCATAAAGCAAGCGCAGAATATCAAAGAAATTAATGCCGTTATTCGCAGTCTTAACCAAGAGTTAAGCGGAGCGATAATGAGAGCGGACTGTGTCACAAGCTCACAAAACGATGAGGCAGTTTTGTTGTGGGACAAAAAATGTTCCGACCTCAAACTTATCTACGGCATAAAAGATGGCCGTTTATATCGCCAGGTAATTGGCGAAGAACCACAGTATTTATCTTCTGACAACGTGTCGTTAATAAAAAGAAATGATAAACCTATTTTTAGCGCGTCTGGCAATAACCTCCTAACGGTTGAGCTAACGGCGGAATCTAAGAATAAACCCACAAGCTTAGTCGAATATCAGGTAAGTTTTGCGACTCGGGAGTGGCAATGAATATTAGCAAAAAGAAAAAAGGTTCTGCCATGATAATAGTGATGTCCGTTGTATCGCTGGTTACAATTGTGGTAGCGAGTATTAGCGGGCAATTACTAGTTGAGCACAATACAAATACCCGTTTTTTAGATGCCCTCGTTGCTCAATATGGCGCGCAAGCGGGTGTGTGGTGGGGTATTGCACTTGATAATGAGGAGGGTGAAAAAAATCGAGAGGTGAATTTGCAAGACGGAGACAAGCAAGAAAAGACACTCGCCAAGGGGAGTGTGTTTTATTCGCCACAGGGCGATGTCTCATTTAATGTCGAAGGGACAAAAGCGCAAACACTTAATATCGAAGGGAGTGGTAACCTTAGTTTACGCCTGGAAGAAATAAGCTTAGATTCGGGGGGAAGCTGTCCTGCTCCGCAAGATATTTTTATTTATCTCGTCGCCGAAGATCAAAACGGAGGAAGAAAGACGTTAAACGGTTTGGCGAACAGCGCGGGAATTTGGCCCGAGGGCAATAATGACCACGCTTATTATTTGCCATTGTCTCAAAACCAAATATTGTTTACCCCGATTTTTGCAAAAAGTTTCATTCCATCAGGGAACAATTATAATATGACACAGGATTACTTGCTCTCAAGCGATTGTCGATACAACACTAAATGGCAAGTTGTTCCCGACAAAAATCAAAATGTAAGTAATATTGCCGTAATCCGTGGCGAGGGCCTCTATCGCGAAAGCAAACAAATCATAAGCATTAGCAAGCCTTAAGCAGAACACTAACTCTTGCTCCCCCTAAGATGGGTGCGCTTTTATCATCTGCATTTACTTCGATACTGGGAAGTATCGAAGTAAATGCTAACTCAATAAAGGCAGGAAGGTTTGAAGGGTGTATTTTATCGTTCGAGGTGTACTCACCGAGAACCCCGCACCATTCGATGCGGGGTAAACTATCTTTTTACTGTTCGAGGAATGGAATGACGAGAACTAAAGACCGTTACTCTTGCGCTAATGTGATAGTTCTCACTTCGCTCGAACAGTAAAAGATTTATCGTTCGAGAGAACGCGCGGAGCACCATCTCGAGAACTATTGTGTAGGTTATTTCCTTTCGTATTAGTTCTTGTCTTCGTTCGAACGGTATTGGAGGCTACGGATAGTTCTCGTCTGCGTTCGAGCAGTATTAAGGCATAGGCATTTCTTTCCCTGTGTGTCACGTTACCTGCGAAATGGTTGCTTGAATAAAAAGCCTAAAAAATATATGATAATGCTATGAGCAAAGCAATCAAAATATATACAGATGGTGGGGCGCGTGGCAACCCGGGGCCGGCAGCGGTGGGAGCGGTTGCCTACACTGGCGAAGGAAAAGAGATATGGCGTCTTTCCCGCTACATTGGCAACGCCACTAATAATATCGCGGAATATAACGCATTGCTTTTCGCTTTAAAAAAGCTTGCCCAACAAAAAGATGGTGAGGTGATAGAGGCGTTTTTAGATAGCGAGTTGGTAGTCAAACAGCTCAAGGGTGAATATCGCGTTAAAGACGAAAAACTAAAAATCTTGTTCCACGATATTAAAGAGCAATTATCTAGTTTCACGAGCGTACAGTTTAACCACGTGAAAAGAGAGCAGAACAAAGTGGCTGATTCTCTCGTGAACAAAGCACTCGATGAAAGGGCAAATGTCTGACCTTAAAAAACTTATAAAAAATACTCAATCTCTTTCCGATTTACCAAAGTTAGAAAAAGAAATAATTAGATTTTGGGAAGAAGAAAGTATCTTCGCAAAATCCCTTGAAAACAGAAATGGGAATGATAAGTTTGTTTTTTACGATGGCCCTCCATTTGCAAATGGCCTTCCTCATTATGGCCATATTCTCGCAATGAGCATTAAAGATTTGTTCGTACGCTATAAAACAATGCGTGGCTACTTGGTGCCGAGGCGTAATGGTTGGGACTGCCATGGCCTGCCAGTAGAGTACCAAATAGAAAAGGAACTTGGTATTGCCGGTAAAAAGCAAATAGAAGAATATGGCATAGACAAATTTAACAAATGTGCTCGTGACTCTGTCTTTAAATATGCAAATGAGTGGACGGACCTTATGAAAAGGGTAGGACGTTGGCTTGATTTCGATAACAACTATGCCACTTTAGAAAAAAATTATATCGAAAGTGTGTGGTGGGTCTTTAACGAACTCTGGGAGAAAGGTTTAATTTACGAAGGTTATACAAACCAGCCTTATTGCACCCGTTGCGGTACTTCATTATCAAACTTTGAAACAAACCAAGGATATAAAGACAACGTCAAGGACCCTTCTCTTTTTGTAAAATTCAAAGTAAAAAATCAAGATAATCAATATTTTTTGGCATGGACTACAACACCATGGACATTGCCGGCAAACCTAGCGCTTGCGGTTAATAGCAACGTAAAATACGGTTTGTACCAATTAAACAATGAGCAAATTTGGTTGGCAGAAGATCTTTTTTCCAAAATAACTGGCGAAAAAGCCAAGCCAATAAAAAGTTGCATTGGAGCTGATTTATGTGGCATGCTCTATGAGCCTCTCTACCCCATAAACGAAAACTCTCTCAATAAACTAGATAACCTTGATAACGCCCATCGTGTTTACAGCGCTGATTTTGTTAGTTTGGAAGAAGGAACAGGTATTGTTCATATTGCGCCTGCTTACGGTGAAGAAGATATGGCGCTGGGGAAAAAGTATCAATTACCATTGGTTTTTAGCGCTGGCTACGACGGGAAAATGCTCACTGAGATAGGACGAGGCCAATATATTAAAGAAGGTGACAAGACAATCATTAACGATCTGAAAGAAAGAAATTTACTCTTTAGAGAAGAAACCGTACGCCACACTTATCCCTTTTGTTGGCGTTGTGACAGCCCGCTAATTTATATTGCAACTAGCTCTTGGTTTGTGGCGGTGTCTAAAATTAAAGAAAGACTGGTCGGCTTAAACGAAAAAATAAACTGGCGTCCCCAATACATAAAAGAAGGTCGTTTTGGCAAATGGCTTGAAGGAGCACGTGATTGGAATATCGCTCGCCAGCGTTTTTGGGGGACACCTATCCCCATTTGGCAGTGCACAAAATGTGGGTTGAAGAAATCGGTTTCTTCCTTTTCACAGCTCGGTTTGTCCAAAGATTTCGACCCCCATCGTCCCCAAATAGACGAAGTAACTTTAACGTGCGAGTGTGGTGCGGTTATGCGGAGGATTCCAGAAGTTTTCGATTGTTGGTTCGAATCAGGCTGTATGCCTTATGGGCAGTGGCATTACCCGTTTGAAAATAAAGAGCTATTTAACGAAAACTTTCCTGCTGACTTCATCGCAGAGGGGATGGATCAGACTAGAGGATGGTTTTACACCATGCACGTTATAAGCGGAGCGATTATGGAAGAGCCCTCGTTTTTTAATGTTGTCGTCAACGGATTGGTGCTATCGGAAAACGGGCAAAAACTTTCTAAAAAGTTGCGTAACTACCCCGAACCCAGTGAAATCTTCGATAAAATTGGGGCAGACGGCCTAAGAATTTATTTATACACAGCAACGCAAATTGGTGAAGATTACAGGTTCTCTAACAATCTGGTGTTGCAAGAGGCAAGAAGAACAGTTTTCCCTCTTTGGAACACACTCGTTTATTGGCATAAGTTTCTTAAAACAGACGAAAGCAAAGTAACAGAAGAAGGGGAGTTGCTTGATAAATGGATCGAAAATCGTATTAATTTATACGAAGGAGAAATAAGAGATTTTCTCGACGATTACGACCTTACAAGAGCAGCGCGCAAAGTAGAGGAATTAATTACCGATATTTCCCAGTGGTACCTCCGTTTAAGCCGTAAAAGGACAGACAAAGAATTCAAACAAAGCTTAACAGCGGTCCTACACAAAACTGCGGTAATTATCGCTCCTTTTATGCCTTTTATGGCAGAAATTATTTATCAGCTTGTACGTGGCGCAAGTGGCCCTCAGAGCGTCCATTTACTCGATTGGGAAGAGACAAAAGAAATCGACCATGCACTTATTAAGGAAATGGCAAAAGTTAGAGAATTAACAGAGCTTGGCCATAATGTACGTTCGTTAAATAAAATAAAAGTGCGTCAGCCATTGGGACGTTTAAGCTACGAGCTTAGCTCTAAAAATAAGTTAAGCGAAACCGCGGAAAAAATATTGTTGCAGGAGCTTAATGTTTTGGCAATTAGTGAAAAGGGTGAAAAGAGTTGGTTAATGGCAGAGAATAACAGAAACAAGATTTTCATAGATAGTATTTTAACTAAAGAGCTAAAAAAAGAAGGCGACCTTAGAGAAATCTCTCGGGCAATACAAGATCTACGGAAAAAAGCAGGTCTTCTCCCTAGCGCTCGAGCAAACGTTGCTCTTTGTAGCACAATAGATTTAGGACAACACGTCGAAAAACTTTCTACGCTAACCAATTCTACCCTTGCATTGGTTGAAAAAAGCGAGGCGAAGGGTGAGCAAGCGCATATCAAACTTCACGGTGGTGAGGCAACAATTTATTTACAATGAAGCTATCGGTACTTAAGTCATTAGATCTCTCTTTAATTCTTCTTCCTATACTCCTTGTTGGTGTTGGTGTTGTAACAATTTACAGCACAACCTTAGGTACGCAACAATCCTATTTCGCATGGCAACAAGTGGTTTTTGCATCTATCGGCCTTATTCTAATGCTATTATTTTCTTTTTACGATTATCGCAATTTGCGCAATATCTCATGGGTTTTTTATGTCGTTTGCGTAATATTACTAGTTTCAGTACTTCTGGTGGGGAAAAAAGTGTTTGGCGCAACCAGGTGGCTTGATTTAGGTATTTTTCAGCTTCAGCCATCGGAACTGTTAAAGGTCGCAATTATTCTTTTTGTATCAAGCTTTTTTGCGCAAACCGTGAGTCGCTGGTGGCAAAGGCTCTTCATTGTGATCGCGCTAGTGGGAGCCCCGCTTTTTCTTGTTTTAAAACAGCCTGACCTCGGCACTACCATAGTGGTTATTGTAATTTTTCTTTCACTTTTTTTCTTTTGGCCCATTAGCAGAAAAGTAAAAATAGGGGCACTTATTATTATGATGGCTTTACTGCCATTGAGCTGGACTTTGCTTCAGGACTATCAACAGAATCGAATCTATACTTTCATTAACCCTGGCAGGGATCCTTATGGGGCTGGTTATAACGTTATCCAGTCATTAATTGCTGTAGGCTCTGGTGGTTTAACCGGCCGTGGTTTAGGCAATGGCCCACAGAGCCAGTTGAACTTCTTGCCGGTTGCTCATACCGACTTTATTTTTGCCGGTTGGGCCGAGGCGACTGGTTTCGTGGGGGCAATGGGCTTGGTGCTCGCACTCGCATTTTTAAACTGGCGTATTTACCGCATTGCCTCCATTGCGAAAGACGCCTATGGGCGCTATCTCTCCATTGGGTTTGGTGCCATGATTAGCGTGCAAATCGCCGTAAATATTGGCATGAATTTAAGCCTCGCACCAGTTACGGGTATTCCTTTGCCATTTGTCTCGCACGGCGGAACCGCGTTGGTTGTTGATTTTATTATGCTCGGTATTATGCAAAGTATCTACATACGCCATCGCTCTAACCTTTAACGATATACTATGAGGAATGATGGGGAGATGATATTTTTACCGTTCGAGAGACCCTCTCTTCGGGCGAGGTACGGTAGCGCTGAGCGTAAAAGGAAGCGTTATCTCGAAAACTAAAAACCGTGAGTGGCATCGTCTCGCAATAGTTCTCACTCCGCCTGAAGGCTATATATGGCAAGTACATTTTTTATTATTGCATGTTTGTTATAATAACAATATAGTAATAATTTTTAATTCCAATGGCTATAACGGTATAGCTGTTGGTTGCTACTATTAAGGACAAAAGTGACCAAACAAACTTAATTAGGTGGCACTATGATATTAATGAGGAGGGAGTGATGTTAGGCGAAGCAAACGGTGCAAGATTAGCAGGAGAGGGCGATAGTAATCCACAATCGAGAGACCCTATTGGGGATGTTGGTAGTGGTGCTCAAGAGACAGACCATGTTGCATACACCCCACCAGCTGAACGTATTAAAAAAATAGAAGAGAGACGCAAGAGGTTAACTGCGCCTTTGCATGAAGGAGAGGAAGATGTTTATAAAAAGATCGAAGAAATAACCGAAAGGCTGTACAGGTTACGCCAACAAGCGCGCTCAGAGTTTGATGGGCTTATGGCCAATGAAAATATGCCACAATATGCCGAAAGAACGGAAATTGTAGAGAAAGAAGATGGGAAAAAAGAAGAGGTTGTGGTCAAGTCTGAAGTATCTCCAGATGACGTTGCCAGGTGGCTAGAAGACGGCAGACTAGAACACTTTTTATCCTCGCAGTTTGAGGATATTGAAGCAGAAGAGAGACAAGACCATGTAGGTGACTTGATGTTAAAAGCCAAAAAAGTAGTTGGGTTGTTTGTAGAAGTTGAAGCTTTTAAAGAAGAGATCGAGAAGATGCGCGAAGGGGAGAGCCCAGAAGAACTTGATATGTTTTATCGCTTCAGGTTGCAGGAACTAATTGAAAGCCGTATGATGCGTAGCGCTTTGCAACAGGATATTGAGCGGCGCGGAAAAAGGATAACATATTGTTCCACCAATGGTTTCACGAACCAGTTACAAGAACATGAAAGGGAAATGGATGCCCTCCGCGTTGCGTTAAGAGAAGAAGTCTTTAGTTCACCGGAGGCATATTACGACCACTTTGGCCAAGAACTACTTTATGCTAGAAAAGTTCTAAGCGGAGAGAGCGAAACAGACATAATATACGAGACAGAATATGTAAAGACGCAGATTGGCGCTATCCTTCATTATCTCCGAAGAGGGCGCCCTGTTTTTATTCATGGCGAACTTGGTTCCGGCAAAACACAAATCGCGCGACATATCGCAAAAAAGTATCTGGGAGCAGAAGCCTTTTTAATTAGTGGGCGTCGTGGTCTGGAAATTGAAGAAGCTACCGAAACACGTACGATTAAATATGAAACGCTACCTCCAGCCGAAGAACAAATGAGGATTATCAATCAAGCGATCAAGCTCTATGAGCAAACGAAAGGGTTTAACGAGGCAGTAACAGATGAGATGGGTAATTTTAACCTTACAGAAGAGGAGGCAAGGGAAAAAGTTCTTGAGCGCTATCGTGATTGGCGTCGAGAAGCTTTTACTGAACATCCTCAAATCGATTATGAGCTTCGTCCTTTTTACCAAGCTGCAAAAGAAGGAAGAATGGTGATTATTGACGAAATGAATGCTATTCCTCAGCATACGTTAATTGGTTTTAATGCTTTATTGGAAAGAATCCCTTGCGACCAAGAAACATATGAAAAATATAAGCGCGGCGAAATAGAGATCGAAAGTATTAGTGCAAACCACAAGATACTATCACTCAGTGGCGAGGAGATTGTTATTAAACCGGGATTCTGCGTGGTAGGAACTGGTAACTGGAAACCTGAGGATGGTGCTTTATACCCAGGTAGGCAACCGTTAGACGCCGCTCTATTAAGCCGTTTTGCCAGAATCGATTATGATTATCTACCAAATATGGTCGAGGGAGAGTTTAGTGAGGTAGATACGGAAGAGGGGAGGAGAGAGGGAAGGCAGATGAGAGAAAGGTCGGAGCTATACCGCCTACTATGCGCCAGAATTATTAATCCCGACCTATCGGCAGATATCCCGCGAGATGCTTTTAAGCAAATCGAAAGGCTAGCAAGAGTGGCGCGAATTACTCAAGAAATCTTTTCGGGGTACGATCCTAGCTCAGGCTTTGAGGCAGAATCGATTGGCGGAGAAGGAGGAAAAATAAAACCAAAAGAAGCCTTGCAGGAAAATGTCTTAGATATGCGCAAATTACTTCGAGATATTATTCACCCTTGGATTGAAGGCGGGTTTAAATTCCCCTTGGAGCTTTATATATTTAATAATTACATCGGCGCGTCTCGTGAGCGGCCTACGGAGTTTATGTTTCTCTATAAGACACTTTTTCAGTATAACGGATTTTTTCAAGCCGAGGATGGTTGGCCAGGTGAAATAAGTATCCCCTCACCAGAAGAAGGCGAGGAGGCGCCAGGCCGAGAAGCGATACAAGCGAGTATACAAGGTAAAACACAGGAGATAATGGACTTTGTGGACACGACACGAGCAATACTTTACGGGAGTGAAAGTATCAGAGCAGGCGAGACCAACATAGGGATGTTGCGTGAATCGTTTCGTGCACAAGCGGTCCGTAAGCACTTTTCGCCAACCGAGGTAATAAACGCTGTTTTTGGTTGGCCAGATGCACGTGTGCGTTTTCCAGTTTTTGGCGCCGAAATGCAGGGGGAGGAAGAAGGGGATACGGGAGTAGAGAAAACTGATTTTGAGAAAGCCGATAGAATAGCCGAGGTTCGAATAGGTATAGAAGAAGTAGAATCTTTGCTTAAAGATACAGAAAGTAAAACACGACAGCTATTGGATCTTAAGAAAGAGCTGGAGCACCCCACGAGTGGCATGGAAGCTCTAATAGCTGACATCGCAAAAATTAGGTCGTTGATAGAGGAGGTTAAAGGCTTATGTGATGCGAGCGACTCTTCTCTTATAAAAATTGATGATAAAGTTGCACAAATTAATGATTTGTTCGCAACTTTAAACGCACCAATTAGCGCTTAAAGGTGTAGCTATGCCAGAATTACTACAACCTAATCAGGGAGAACTAGCAACAGCTTATAGAGAAGCTGAAGGTACTGGTAGCTCTAATGAAAGAACAACAGAACATGAGCCATTAATATCTTCGGAACAATTAGGACGTGAAATTAACTTAAATATTTGGCGTCAACTACTAGTATCAAAACAAAGAGTAATAAATGACCTAAACAGTGATACCATAGACCCCAGTACTGCAGAAACACAGCTGGCACGAATCCAAGAAGAAATAAACAAGGTATCACCAGAGCAGCGCTTTAGTGAAGAACTAAAAAAACTGCTCGAAGATGGTGTTGATAAAAAATATATCGCCATAAGCCTCGCCGGCCTTGACACTCCACTGGCCTGGCAGATGCGAGAAGATTTCTTAAAAGATTCCAGTGTTAATAAAAACTATATCGCCCGAAGCCTCGCCGGCCTCGACTGTAAACGTGCCTGGGATATGCGAGAAAAGCTTTTAAATGATCCTAATGTTGATAAAAACTATATCGCCGAAGGCCTCGCCGGCCTCGACGGCAAACGTGCATGGGATATGCGAGAAAAGCTTTTAAATGATCCTAATGTTGATAAAGACTATATCGCCCTAAGCCTCGCCGGCCTCGACTGTAAACGTGCCTGGGATATGCGAGATGATCTCTTAAATAAATATAGTGTTTCGAGAGGGTTTATCGCATATAGTATCAATGGTGATTTTTCAAACGCCGTTATCTGGCGTGCCGCCAAGGGTTTATTGCCCTATCAAATACAAAAGCTCATAGAAAAAGAAGACAAAACGCAACAAGAAACATAGTAAACATAATAAGATATCATGCCAGAATTACTACAACCTAATCAGGGAGAACTAGCAACAGCTCATAGAGAAGCTGAAGGTACTGTTAGCTCTAATGAAATAATAACACCAGGACATGAGCTATTAATATCTCCGGAGCAATTAGAAGGTGAAATTAACTTAAATATTTGGCGTCAACTACTAGTATCAAAACAAAGAGTAATAAATAACTTAAACAGTGCCACCATAGACCCCAGTACTGCAGAAACACAGCTGGCACGAATCCAAGAAGAACTAAACAAAGTATCACCAGAGGGGCGCTTTAGTGAAGAACTAAAAAAACTGCTCGAAGATGGTGTTGATAAAGCCTATATCGCCTGGAGCCTCGCCGGCCTTGACTGCGAACGTGCCTGGCAGATGCGAGAAGATTTCTTAAAAGATCCCAGTGTTGATAAAGTCTCTATCGCCTATAGCCTCACCGGCCTTGACTGCGAACGTGCCTGGCAGATGCGAGAAGATTTCTTAAAAGATCATAATGTTAGTAAAGCCTTTATCGCCTGGAGCCTCGCCGGCCTTGACTCCAAACGTGCCTGGCAGATGCGAGAAGATTTCTTAAAAGATCCCAGGGTTAATAAAGCCTCTATCGCCTGGAGCCTCACCGGCCTCGACTGCGAACGTGCCTGGCAGATGCGAGAAGATCTCTATCCCAGTGTTGATAAAAGCACTATCGCATTTAGTATCAATGGTGATTATTCAACCGCCGTTATCTGGCGTGCCGCTAAGGGTTTATTGCCCCATCAAATACAAAGGCTCATAGAACAAGAAGACAAAGTTCAACAAGGAGTATAAAATACTATGTTACCAGAATCAGAGCCATTTTTACCACAAGAACCAATGCCTCATGAGCCAGACCCACACCTTATAGCAACACGGGATCCGCTTGTAGATATGAGCAAGCAACCGGAACAGAAGGCACTGGCTAGTAGCCACTCAGAAAAAGCAGGGGGGGGCGATAAGCTATTGGAACTACAAGAAGCATTTATTACCGCTCACAGTGATATTTTTTACTTGTTGTTGCAAGGCAGTAGTGTTCGTATCAAGCCCGGCAATGATTTTTTTATTAGTTATCGCGATCCCATTGAAATTTCGCTGGGTCGTGGAGACTGGCAGCAGTGGTTAGAGCGTAAAATCGACGATGACGAGCAAATGCTTTGGTCAACTTGTCACGAAATTGCCCACTTTTTAGACTTGGTAGATGATCCGCACGAGATGATGAGGAATTTTGAAATAATGGAGACAACAGCTAAACGAAAAGCAAGATTGTTGTTTGGTAGATGGAAGGAAAGTATCGCTAGGCGCTACAATGGGGTAGTACCAGATTATTTCAACGAACAGTTCGTGGCCCATGTCTTCGAGCAAGCCTTACAAAGGTTTTATAATTGCCTCGACGACGTATATACTAATAATATGGTGGCCCAAAAGATACCAGGCCGATACGGAGTGGCTGGTGTAAAGAAGGGTGTAGTCGAAGAGCTCTATCGTGAGCAATTGTTTCCATCGAGCAGGATATCAGATCGATTAAAATCGGAGCAGTTAGGGATTGCCATCTTGCGACGCAGTATGGTACCCGGAGAAGAGACAGTTGTTAGCTCAGAAGTAGATGAACGGTTGAAGAAGCCTTTAACAATCGGGAGAATCAGCGGAACAGTAGAGAAGTTATTTGGTAGCGAACATTTTTTGCGTCCACGACGCGGTGAAAACAACAACAAACCCGGTAGGCGTTATTCAATGATTCGCGCGCATCTTGAGCCTTTGTTCTGGGAACTTATGGAACTAGATATCGATACTGGTTTTGTACCACAACTAAATACTGTCGTTTCAGATGAAGGTGAACTCGGAGTAGAACTGCCAGGCATGTCGGGAGGTAAAAGCGATAGCCAAAGCGAAAAAGAGAAGTCCGAGAAGGGTGAACAAGGCGAAAAGGACGCTAAATCAGCTGGTGGACAAGAAGGAGATGAGGGTGATAAGGAGGAAACAGAAGAGAGGGAAGAAGGGGAAAAGACGAACCCTTGGGATATTATTAACCAAAACAAAAGCCCCATTTCGAGGGATGCAATAGAGGCATTTATTAAATCTAAAAAGGAATACGAAGATGAAGTTGCGGCTAAAGAGGAAGATAGAAGATTAACGCCAGCCGAGCGTGCAAAAAAAGCCAAAATCGCGCGCGACGCAACGTTGGCCTATGCCTTTAACGAGTTGAATCCCGAAAGAGCAAGAGAGATTGCAGAAGAATGGGCGCAACTTCGCGAATCTGTTGAGAGTTACATCGAAGAATTAGACAAGGTATTTGAGCAATTTTTACGTACAATAAACGAACGTATTTCTATGGCTTGGGAAAGCGGCTTTAAGAGTGGCCGGTTCAGTGTCGATGATTTTATTAAAAAATATGCACCAGAGTTAGCCGTTGGTAGTGCTGTTGGTAACGAAAGTGGCTTTATTGATTTTAATAACCTAGAGGCTTTTATGCAAAGAGAATTTACCAGCCGATTGAGGATAGTGCCAAACAATTTAACCTTTCGCTTAGTGCTCGATAACTCCGGCAGTATGTCGGGTGAAAGGATTATTATGGTTAAACAATTAATGGTATTGATCTATGAAAGCATTAAATCCCTCGAGGCGAGAGTCAACCTCAACTACCGCTTGCGCCAACCATTTCGCATTGACCTCCAAGTTCAGACTTTTGGCAGAGATACACATCTGGCAAAGTCACTCGGTACAACTGGGGAAGAAGAGAGGGGGCAAATGTTAGCAGCGCTCGGGTTTTTAACAGCTAAAGACGGGTCTACGCACGATGCTCAAGCTTGGGAAAATATTATTGCGGAGTTAGAAAGTGATGGTGCCAAAATAAAACAAATTAAAAAAGGTAGTGCTCGAGATATAACTATTGAACTAACCGATGGTCAATCTGAAACGGCACAGGAAACGAGAGAAGAGATTCGTGCATACATGGCTCTAGGTGGCGTGCCTTGCGGAATTATGATAGGAGGAGGGGAAGAAATAGAAGGGTCTACGTTTGCTAGCATGTTTCAAGACAGGGGGAGGCACGTTGAATCTGCTTCTCAATTACCGGAAGTATTTTGCGACTTATTAGAAGAACGATTTAAAACTATTTTAAGTAGTATCGAGGTGGAGAGTGATGATTCCGATGATTACGAATAACGTATAATAAGATATCATGCCAGAATTACTACAACCTAATCAGGGAGAACTAGCAACAGCTCATAGAGAAGCTGAAGGTACTGTTAGCTCTAATGAAATAATAACACCAGGGCATGAGCTATTAATATCTCCGGAACAATTAGAAGGTGAAATTAACTTAAATATTTGGCGTCAACTACTAGTATCAAAACAAAGAGTAATAAATAACTTAAACAGTGCCACCATAGACCCCAGTACTGCAGAAACACAGCTGGCACGAATCCAAGAAGAACTAAACAAAGTATCACCAGAGGGGCGCTTTAGTGAAGAACTAAAAAAACTGCTCGAAGATGGTGTTGATAAAGCCTCTATCGCCTATAGCCTCGCCGGCCTCGACTGCAAACGTGCATGGGATATGCGAGAAAAGCTTTTAAATTATCCTAATGTTGATAAAAACTTTATCGCCCGAAGCCTCGCCGGCCTCGACTGCAAACGTGCATGGGATATGCGAGAAAAGCTTTTAAATGATCATAATGTTTATAAAAACTTTATCGCCTGGAGCCTCGCCGGCCTCGACTGTAAACGTGCCTGGGATATGCGAGAAAAGCTTTTAAATGATCATAATGTTGATAAAAACTTTATCGCCCGAAGCCTCACCGGCCTCGACTCTG
>JAGOOF010000047.1 GCA_017992655.1 Patescibacteria group bacterium | reverse complement strand
AGAACCCTGCACCATTCGGTACAGGGCAAGCCCACGCTGAGCGGAGCAAGCTATCTTTTTACTGTTCGAGGGGTAATCCCCGAGAACTATTTCCGTAAGTTGCCATCCTAGCGCGGTAGTTCTCACTCCGTTCGAACAGTATTGACCCCTTACTGTTCGAAGCGTACTCGCTGAGAACTATTTGCGTTAGTTGTCATCTTTTCGTGGTAGTTCTCACTTCGTTCGAACAGTAAAGTTTTATTGTTCGAGAGAACTACGCGAAGCGCCATCTCGAGAACTATTTGCCGTCATCCTTGCACTGACGCGGTAGTTCTCGCTTCGTTCGATTTTTACTGTTCGAGGGGTAATCCCCGAGAACTATCCTCTGGCTACTGGCAACTGGCCAATATAGGCTGCTGGCCTCTGGTTCTCTGGCTGATATTTCATTTGAAAAATACGATAAAATACGCTATATTAAACCTGTGGAGCACACATGGCTTTGAGTATTGGCATTGTGGGTTTGCCCAACGTTGGTAAATCCACTCTTTTTAACGCATTAACACAAAGCGCGCAAGCAGAAGCGCGTAATTTTCCTTTTACCACCATCGAGCCCAACGTTGGTATTGTTCCTGTACCCGACGAACGCCTTGATTTACTCGCACAAATCGAAAAATCGCAAAAC
Organism: Patescibacteria group bacterium; assembly: GCA_017992655.1. Lineage (GTDB taxonomy): Bacteria > Patescibacteriota > UBA1384 > UBA1384 > UBA1384 > UBA1384. The sequence goes on along the minus strand of JAGOOF010000047.1, from coordinate 3,712 downwards.
ATTGTTCCCGCAACGGTAAAATTCATCGATATCGCGGGCATTATAAGCGGTGCTCATAAAGGAGAAGGGCTGGGCAACAAATTTCTTTCTCACATTCGGGAGGTTAGTGCTCTTTGCTTGGTAACACGAGCGTTTGAAAATAGCGATACTATTCATGTTGCCGGTGACATAAACCCCAAAAACGACATTGAAACTATTTTTTCCGAATTGCAATTAGCAGACTTACAAACCATCGCTGGCATTAAAACACGCATAGAAAGCACCGCTAAAAGCCCGGGCAAGGAGGGAAAGGAAGCACAACAAGTACTTCAATTAATCGCAAAAGTAGAAGGTGCTTTAAACCAAGGGAAACTAGCGAGCACGATAGAGTTAGATAGCCAGGAAAAAGAGTTATTAAAAAATCACCTCCCTCTTTTAACCTCAAAACCATTAATGGTGGTTTTTAATGTAAACGAAGAGGACGCGGGGGAAAATGTTGAAGATTTTAAAGTTACGCAAAGTTTGCAAGATATTTTAAATGAGATACCCTCTATTATTATTTCCGCCCGTGTTGAGGCAGAAGTCGTAACTCTTAATGAAGACGATAGAAATGAGTATCTTTCTGAAATTGGTCTTAAAGAAACTGGATTACGTAAATTAATCAGAGAAGCTTACACTCTTCTTGGGCTAATTACCTTCTTTACCGCAGGACCTCAAGAAAGTAGAGCATGGACAATAGTTGCGGGTGAAAACGCACTTACAAGCGCGGGCAAGATTCACAACGATTTTCAGCAAAAGTTCATTCGCGCAGAGGTAATTGCCTTTGACGATTTTATTAAATGTGAAGGTTGGCAAAAAGCATCTGCCTCCGGCAAAATGCGCCTTGAAGGTAAGGACTACATAGTGAAAGATGGCGACGTGTTGTATTTCCGCCATGGCCAATAAAACATTTAGTTAGGTACTCGTTTTTTGTGGTATTTTTCGTGAATTTTCTTGAGCCGCCGGTTGGTAACATGGGTATAAATTTGTGTGGTGGTAATACTGGCGTGCCCTAGCATCGCCTGCACAGAGCGGATATCGGCACCGTTGCTTAAAAGGTCAGTCGCGTAGGCATGGCGTAAGGTATGGGGAGAAACTTTTTTTACAATCCCTGCTTTTTTTGCCCCCTGTTGCACAATTCTTTCCACCTGACGCGCGCTAATATGGCCTACTTTTCTTTTTTTACCATCTTCTTTTTCTTCTTTTTTCACGTAGCCCTTACGTCCCCCTAAAAAAAGCCATTTTGACTTGTCTTTTCTTCGCTTAGTATAACGCCCTATCCACATTTGCGCGTCTGGGCTTAAAAACACCACTCGCCTTTTTCCTCCTTTTCCTCCAACAGAAAACTCTCCCCTCTCAATGTTTACCTCTTCCTTCTTCAAACTCACTAACTCTGAAACACGCATACCGGTTGAAAAAAGCACTTCGAGCATGGCACGGTTGCGTAAGCTTAGCATATTCTTTCCACGGTATACCATCATTAATTCGTCCACTTCCTCCGGCTCCAAAAAGTTAATATTGCGTTGTGTTTGTTGGGCGAGCTCCACCTTTTCTGGCGCTAAAGAGTTAATGTCGTTTTTTGCTAAGTACTTTAAAAATGAACGCAAAGCAATGGCATGATAGTTAACAGTCTTTTTCGAAAGTATTTTATTATCTATTTTGCGGGTCGCAAGTTCCATGCGCCAGTTGTGCACAAAATCCAAAGTAATTTGCCGGGGGGAGACAATGGAGTGGTTTTTTGCAAAAGTATGAAAACGGCTTAGATAGTGGAGGTAGTTACGCCCTGTTAGCTCCGAGTGCCCCCGCTCAACAATGCAGTACTCGAGAAACTTGATAATACGTCGCCCCAGCTCATTTTCTGAAAGCGGGTCTTCGTTTTCTTTTATTTTTTGGGGTGGGTTATCCATTGTTGTTATTTGTTTTTATGGCCGGTTGCTATTGTTCGAGAGAATGCGCGAAGCGGGGCAAGCTATCTTTTTACTGTTCGAGGAATGGAATGACGAGAACTATTGCCGTGAGTTTTGCACTGACGCAGTAGTTCTCATTTCATTCGAACGGTAATGGAGGTCACGGATAGTTCTCGCGTTGCTCAAACAGTAAAATCTTATTGTTCGAGAGAACGCGCGAAGCGCCATCTCGAGAACTATTCGTCGTAAGTTGTCATCCTGGCTCAGGAGTTCTCACTTCGTTCGAACAGTAAGGGGACTATCGCCTGAGGTTATTTTTACTGTTCGAGAGAACTACGCGAAGCGCCATCTCGAGAACTATTCGTCGTAAGTTGTCATCCTGGCTCAGGAGTTCTCACTTCGTTCGAACAGTATTGACCCCTTACTGTTCGAGGATTAATGTCCGAGAACTATTTCCGTAAGTTGCCATCCTTTCGCGGTAGTTCTCACTTCGTTCGAACAGTAAGGGGACTATCGCCTGAGGTTATTTTTACTGTTCGAGAGAACGCGCGAAGCGCCATCTCGAGAACTATTTACCGTCATTCTTGTACTGACGTGGTAGTTCTCACTGGGTACAGTTCGAACAGTATTAAAATCTGATACCTCAGGCATCTGGCTACTGGCATCCGGCTAGTATAGGCTATTGGCCACTGTCTTCCTGCCTGATATTTCCTTCTGCTGGCTACAGGCTACAGGCGTCCGGCTAATATAGGCATCTGGCCAATATAGGCCTTCCGACTTTAATTCGAGGTACGAAGCACTTTGATTATACGTCAACATTTGATAGAGTGAAAGTAATGATCGACAAGATTTTGTTTTTTGATGATTGGTTGCTTATACAGGCCAACTCTCTTGTAGGCCACTCTCTTTGGGTAGACAAAATTATTCTTTATTTAAGCGTAGGGTTAGTATATGTTGCTCCCCTTATTCTGCTTGGCCTCTGGTTTTACTCTCGTTACGCAAAGCAACCAACTTTGCAAATTCTTTTTTCCGCAATACTGCCTTGGCAGGTTTTTAACCGCATTATTGCAAAATTTGTTTGGTACCGCGAACGGCCATTTGTTAATGACAACATAGAGGTGAAAGAGCTATTTTTCCACCGCCCCGACCACTCTTTTCCCTCCGACCACATGACTTTTTTTGCCGCTTTAACCGTTGCCTCTTTTCTCGCCGGCTACCCCAAGCTTGGTTGGTTCTTTTTGGTAACAGGCCTAATTGTAGGCACTTCCCGAGTTATAATTGGCGTTCATTATCCGCTCGACATAATCGGTGGAGTAATTATTGGTACTTTTGGCGCCTTTGTCATTTATTGGTTGCGCGCACCGCTTACAAAATTTGTTTACGAGCCTTTAATTAAGATTGCACGTAAAATTCGCCTTGCATGAAGATAAAGCCATTCATTAATGTTGTCGCAACTGTTATCTCCCAGGTAACGCAACCTCCGCTTGTGGTCGGTTTTTTTCTGGTTTTTTTGATGTTTTACTTCGCGCCAGATTTCATTACCGGCCTTCTATGGTGCATTATCGCCGCTGGCCTAATTGGCGCTACCCCCACCGCTTTTACATTTCTTGCGGTAAAACTGGGGCGCATTAAAGATGTTCTTTTAACCCGTCGCCAAGACAGAAGTGGCCCTTTTTTGGTTGCCGCTCTCGGAGCGATTATCACCTTTATTATTTTTTACCGCCTTATCGTACCGGTGGAAGTTCTTGTTTTTCTTATTACCCTGATATTGGTGCTTATTGTAATAT
>JAGOOF010000046.1 GCA_017992655.1 Patescibacteria group bacterium | reverse complement strand
GGTTGTATTACTTCAAGTGACGACACTGTTTGGAAAGATTATTCCACAACATCCGTTAACGTTGCGGGCGATGGTGGTTCTGGCGAAACACTAGTGGTTGCTCCCGGTGATGTGCTAACCTTCCGTGGCGGTACAAGTTTAGTGGGTGTAAATATTAGCGCTGATCCAATTTATGGCGTATCATTTACGAACGAATCATATCTTACCATCGATAACGCTTTTGGCAGTATCATTGATGGTGTTAACTATGCCGATGTTGATGCAGACGGAATACTGTTTCAGCTAGCAAGCTACGAGAATATTTCTTTATCTGGCTCACTAGTAGGAGAAGCGGAACCAGTTGGCCAATTCGGTGCCATTACTGCGGTGGTTAAAGATGATGTGCCAGACGGGACAGTGATCACAGGCACATTTTATCTTGTTGATGAAGGGATAGACCGATTAGTTGCCCAACAACATGAAGCGCAAGCAGCCGATAACTTTTTGCGCTCCACGGTGCGTATTTTAGTAAGTAACCCTGAAGAAACTACTGAAGACGTAGAAGAAACTCCCGCTCTGCCAGTAACGGGCAACGACACAGATGCCAACTGGCCTTATTACTTAATTGCTTTGCTTCCCGTAGCACTAGTTTTGGGTGCTGGCTATGCGGCGAAACGCGCCCAAAGGTAAACCAAAGGGAATAAACACTAAGATTGCGAGAAAAGCCATTGTGCTGGCCTTGGCGGTTGTTGCGACAGTGGCTTTTTTCGTGGCGCTCGACACGGGCAAATTATCTTCCCAAAAATCAATAATTGATCCACCAGTAAGAGAAATAGGTGAACGTGAAGACCCCGGCCTTATTAAGGAATTTTCTCTAAAAATTGAAAAACTCAACATTGAAGCGCCCATAATTGCCAATGTCGATGGGCGAGAAAAGGCAGTTTATAATGAGGCTCTTAACGAGGGAGTGGCGCACTATAAAAATACCGGCTTACCTAGCTCCGGCAGTAATGTTGTGCTATTTGCACATTCAAGCACAGTATGGGGAGTAGGTAAGTACAGCAAGATATTTGCCTCTCTTGGCAGGCTCATAGAAGGAGATGAAGTTAACGTTAAGTTGAACGGGAAGGACTTTTTCTACAAGGTAGAGAAAAAAGAAATCGTTAGTAACAACGACCTTGAGGTTATTAAACCGACGCAAAAAGAACAGCTTACTCTTCTTACCTGCTGGCCGGTGGGTACAGCGCGCCAAAGGTTAGTGGTGGTTGCAAAACCAGTGGAGTAAGAAATTTTACTGTTCGAAGCGTACTCGCTGAGAACTATTATAGTAGGTGATACCCTATCGTGGTAGTTCTCGCTCCCGCTCGAACAGTAAGGGTACTATCGTTCGAGAGAACTGTAACGAGCAGAGCGAGGGACACATCTCGAGAACTATTTACCGTCATTCTTGTACCGACGTGATAGTTCTCGCGTTGCTCGAACAGTAAAGGTTTTATCGTTCGAGGTGTAAGCACCGAGAACTATCGCGTTATTTTTTGCACTAGCGTGGTAGTTCTCGCGTTGCTCGAACAGTATTGGAGCCTGACACTTCTGGCCACTGGCCTCTGGCTTCTATCATTCCGTCTGATACCTCCGGCTATCGGCTATGCTTGTTCGGTTGCATTTACTTCTGGCATCTTTCTACCGGCAACTGGCCAATATAGGCTTCTTGCTATTATTCAAGCCATAGCCAAGAATTGACGCATGTAGCAAATAGCTGTACACTAATATTAGGATAAAAAAATTATATTATGATTAATTTTCTGAAAGGTTACACATATGACTTTAACTATTGTCGTTGCGGCGGCCGGCCTGGTGGTGGGCGCGCTTTTAGGTGTGGTTATTTCTGTGCAAAAAAATCGCAAGTCACTGGAAAGAGTAAAGAATAAAAGCGAACAGGTTCTGTTAGACGCGCGCAATGAGGCGCTTAAAATAAAAGAGGATGCGGAGAAAGAACGGAACAAACGGCAAGGAGACCTTAAGGAGCTGGAAGGTTCTTTGCGCAGGCGTGAGGAATCACTAGACAGAAGAAGCGAAATACTGGAAAAAGACAGGTCTGTTTTGGTGGGCAAAGAAAAGGAGATAGAAGCAATTCGCCTTGAAATGAAGGAGATCGCCAAAAAGCGTGAAGAAGAAATAAAGAAAATATCAAAACTTACTAAAACAGAGGCGCGCGATCTATTGCTAAAGGATATAGAGCAAGAGTACAAAGACGATTTATTGCAAAAAATTCGCCAGTATAAAACTGCTCTTAAAGAAACAGCAGAAGTTGAAAGTCGCAAGATTTTATCTACAGTAATAGAACGCTATGCGGGCGAGGTAGCGAGTGAACATACTACTATGTCCGTTTCTTTGCCAAGCGAAGAAATGAAGGGACGCATTATCGGCAAGGAAGGGCGCAATATCCAGATTTTTGAAAAAGTAAGTGGTGTGGATCTCATTATCGATGACACGCCCGATACGGTGTTAATTTCTTCTTTTGACCCCGTAAGACGCCATGTTGCAAAAGTTGCCCTGGAAAGGTTAATTGCCGACAGCCGTATCAATCCGAACCGCATTGAAGAAATTGTAGAAAAGGTGAACAACGAGACGCAAAAGGAAATTAAAGAAGCGGGAGAAAAGGCAGTCACAGAGCTGGGGATTACCGGTTTTCACCCCGACCTCATAAAAATTTTAGGATCGCTTAAATACCGTACCAGCTATGGGCAAAATATCCTTGACCACACGCTAGAGGTGGCAAGGATAGCAAGCATGCTTGCCGCAGAAATTGGAGCAGATATTAACGTTGTTAAAAAAGCGGCCATTTTGCATGACATCGGCAAAGCGGTGAGCCATGAGGTGGAAGGGTCTCACCATCACATTTCTGGTGACATCGCGCGCCGTTATGGCATTAGTGAAAATGTAATCCACGCAGCCGTTGCGCACCACGACGATATAGAAGCAAAGACGGTGGAAGCGCTTGTTGTTCGTGCCGCCGATGCTATTTCCGGAGCCCGCCCTGGCGCGCGTCGCGAATCGTTCGAAAACTATATCAAACGGTTAACGGAAATAGAAAATATTGCCAATAGCTTTGAAGGTGTGGATAAAACTTTCGCTATTCAAGCAGGAAGAGAAGTGCGTGTAATTGTAAGGCCCGATGATATCGACGACCTCGGCGCAGCCAAGCTCTCTAAAAACATTGCGAAAAAAATCGAAGAGTCTTTGCAGTACCCCGGTGTAATTAAAGTAAACGTTATTAGAGAAACTCGTAGTATAGAGTACGCAAAATAGAAAAGCAGAATGCCTTAGCTCTTAACGCGTACTATGCTTTTGCAGGTGCCGTCTTTTTCTAGCTCAACAAGAACGGCGCTAAGAGTGGCGGGGCCATCGGCGACCTCGAATATTGTTTTTTCGTCTTCAAGCATTCTCTTTATAACTAATTCTTTTTTAACACCTAGGATTGAATCGGTGGGCCCTGTCATGCCTACGTCGGTAATAAAACCAGTCCCGTTTTTAAGAATTTGTTCATCGGCTGTAGTAACATGGGTATGGGTTCCAAGCAGTGCGGAAATGCGACCGTCAAAATATTCCGCCAGCGCTCTTTTCTCACTGGTTGCTTCGGCATGAAAATCTACAATAACAAATTTGCTGGGGTATTCTTGGAGTATTTTATCAACCGTGGAAAAAGGAGAATCAACCTCGTCTTCCATGAAAACTTGCCCTTGCACATTAATTACTTGCAGGTTTAGGCCGTTTTTACGAATGGTGGCAAAACCCCAGCCTGGTTGTTCTCCTTTAAAGTTAGCAGGGCGTAAAAGCTGTGTTTCTGTTTTATCGATAATTTCTAAAATTTCTGTGCGCTTTAGAATATGGTTGCCTCCTGTAATGAGGTCAACACCACTTTCGATGAGGTGGTTATATATTTTGGGGGTAATGCCTTTGCCGGAAGCAGCGTTTTCGCCGTTACTGATAACGAAGTCGGGCTTATGTTTTTTAACAAGAGCAGGTAATTTTTCTATTAGCACTTCACGGCCGGGCCTGCCCACCACGTCGCCAATAAATAATATGATCATAGGTTGATTTTACATTAAAATAAACATATAATCTACTCGTTGTTGCCCCCGTAGTTCAACGGATAGAACGACTCACTCCTAACGAGTAAATGTAGGTTCAATTCCTGCCGGGGGTACCATTCGACTTCCAGTTGCCCAGCAACTTGAACGCTCATGGTCTACGACCACAACAAAGTATTGAGTATATTTTAATAGTGAAGGAATTGAAAGCCAGAGCCACGACGGCTATTTTTTTTTGCTGTTTGCACGTTACGAAACTATATATTACTGTTCGAATGAAATGAGAACTACCACGCTAGTGCACAGGCAACGGCAATAGTTCT
>JAGOOF010000003.1 GCA_017992655.1 Patescibacteria group bacterium | reverse complement strand
TCAAGAATTAAGAAGGAGCTATAGGGGTCATCAAGAGAAAGTACAAGGCCATTAATCGCGCCATACAATGCCTTTTCTGCGTCCATTGTTCGCAAATAGCTACTGCTTAATTCATTGTAAACTTGCCAGAACAAACTGAAATCAACATCCGACGGTTTGCCGAAGTCGGTGTTAACAAGGCGGGGGATATAGCGCTGGTCAAGCTTCATATTGCCATGACCAAAGAGGTAGCCAAAGGAAAAAGCTACCAACAAAAGGACAACAACGCCTAAACGTCCGCTAAAGCGAGAATTCTTCTTCTTTGTTTTCACTCCTAAATTATATCAGAGCTTTTTTAATGATGCCACCACCCAAAACTTTGCTTCCTACATAGAAAACAACGGACTGGCCAGCAGTGACTGCCCTTTGAGGAGAAAGAAAATTAATAGATATTTGGCCACCGTTAAGCACCGCTTTTACTGGCACTGACTCTTGGCGATAACGTACCTTTACTTTAAGCCGAGAAGAAGAAATGAATTGAGCAGGGTTTTTTACGAGCCAGTTTAAGCTTTCTGCCACCAGGCCCTTTGCAAAGAGATGGTAGCTTGCGCGGTTATCAACAACAAGAATGTTATTTTTGATGTCTTTTTTCACTACATAATAAGGAACACCCCCTCCGCGTGAGCCAGTTCCCTTTCTCTGACCCTGGGTATAAAACCACGCCCCCTCGTGCGTGCCTACCTTTTCTCCAGATACTGTTACTACATCTCCCTGCTTTAAAGGTAGCTTTGTTTTAAGATATTCTCTTACATTGATTTTGCCAATAAAACAAATCCCTTGGCTATCTTTTTTTTGCGCGTTTATAAGCTTATACTCTTGCGCCATGCTCCTTACTCTGTCTTTTGTGTAATTACCAATGGGAAATAAGATTTTCGGCAACACTTTGGCGTCGATATTCCACAAAAAGTAGGATTGATCCTTATTTTTGTCCACACCCTTATACAAACAATATTGGTTTTGAGATTTAGTGCTGGAAGAAGTAGATTTTTTCACTCTTGCGTAATGGCCCGTGGCAATGAAATCTGCCCCCTGCACTAATGCTTTTTTGTAAAATGCCTTAAATTTAATGTGGGAGTTACACATTACATCGGGATTTGGAGTGCGCCCCGCTTTGTATTCGCTAAAAAAATAAGAAATCACTTTTTCGTGGTACTCTTTTTCGAAATTCCACACCTTAAAAGAAATCTCTAGCTTGGCAGCCACGGTTTTCGCGTCGCGCAGGTCTTGCTCCCACGGGCAAACATCGGCAAAACGGCTATCATCGGAGTGCCAGTTTTTCATAAAAACAGCGACCACGTTATAGCCTTGCTTTTTAAGCAACGCGGCGGCAACAGACGAATCAACTCCGCCCGACATGCCAAGATAAACTGTTTTTTTATTTGCTTTCATTGTTATATATAAATTTTTAATGGTTACATTTTAATTGTGTTAATGTTACCATAAGCAAACATATAGGACAAAGGGCCGGAGTTATTATGCTAACTATAACTCCGGCCCCAGCGACTAGCTCTGGTAGGACCCACGCGCTTGCCAGCGCCGCAGGGCGTGAATAACAAACGCCGGCCCTACTCCGAAAGGGTCCAAGTAGGCGATAAGGTTACGTACCCTTTCACCTCTGGACCACTCCTCTCCCATTCTGTTCTCGATACCGTCGATCTTGTACTCGGCGATATCGACCCCTTCTCCCACCAAGCTCATGAGGGCGTTATAGCATTTCCACAGCCAGACCGCCCTCTCCATATGAGACTTTACCCCAACGAACTGGAGGAAAACCTCGTCGAAACTCCCGGCAACGCGAAGCAACATATGCATCTGCTTCACTTCTCCCCAGGTGGAGACAACATTTGTCCACCACCTGCAAGGAGGCATCCTCCCTTGACGGAAATAGTGGGTCCGTTCCGGACCCACTCCCATCTCCCTCAACTTACTGGCGAGATAGACAGGGGAAAACGTCGGTGGCCCTTCGTGGCGGCAGTAGCCGCCGGTGTAGCACCACCCACCGCCGACAAGCACGTGCGTGTCACGACTTCTCCTTAGCTTGGCGGCAATTGTCTCCAATTGCAGGTGGGACTCCTCCCCTTCTAGAGGAAGGTAGAGATGCAGAGCTATGTATTTTTTCAACCATCTCACCCTTTCTGATTGTCAATTTGCATTTGTTTGCAAACACTGTTTTTTACCACAAAAAAGAGCCGTAGTCAATCATTTTGTTTGGCTTTTGTACTAAAGTGTAAAGGAAATTAGTTCATTTTTTTTAGCGGCCAATATAACATTTTTTAAAAGCAAGGCGATAGTTATGGGGCCAACACCGCCCACCATTGGTGTAATCGCTTCGATATTTTCGCCCACCGACTGGCGGTCAACGTCGCCAACTAGGACATTTGTTTTTTTATCGCGCGCGCTTCCTACATCCACAATAATTTGTTTGGTGTTAGTAAATTCTTTTTTGATTAGATGGGGTTGTCCTGTAGCGCTAATCAGCACATCGGCCTTAGCCGTCTCTTTGGCAATATCTTTGTTTTTTTCGGTATAAACATTTACTTGCGCACCACTGCCTTTAAGAATTTTGCTAAGTGGCTTCCCCACCAAAAACCCATTGCCTAAAACAGCGACTTTTTTGTTTTTAAGCTCAACCTCGTAAAACTTCAAAAGCTCAATAACAGCGGAAGCGGTAGGAGGAGAGTAGGGTGAATTTTCATGAAAATGATCTATGTCTTTTTCTGGCGCGATAAACTTTATTACCTTACTGAGGTCTAAATGTTCTGGCAAAGGAAGTTGCAAAACAACACCGTGAACAGTTTCGTCTAAATAAAGCGTGGTTAACAATTCTTCTAAATCTTTTTGCTTAATGGTGGAAGGAATTTTATAAAGCAAAAAGTCAATTCCCACTTTTCGCGCTACCTCTTTTTTCTTTTGCACATAAAGCTCACTGGAAGGATTTTCACCCACTAAAACAACCGCAATCGTTGGTGTAACTCCACGAGCGTGCATTTGCTTAGCTTGTTTACTTACCCCGTCCAAGATTTTTTTAGCTACTGGGCAACCTTCTAAATATTTCATTTGCTTTTCTTTTTATTCATTTTTTTATAAGTATCGATTGCTTTACGTAGCGCTTGGTCGCCAAGCACGCTACAATGAACCTTGCGCAAAGGAAGGCCACCCATTCTTTTTGTTATGCTGTTTGGCGTAATCTTTTTGGCGCTTCCTAAAGTCATGCCTCCATTTTCGGTTACCATTACACTCATCATACTAGTGGCTGCGATAGCTGAAGCACAACCGAATGTTTTCCAGCCGATTTTTTTAATTTTGTTGTTTTTTTTATCTACTTTTATCCACACCTTCATTACATCGCCACACATGGATTGGTCGACTATTCCTTGCGCATCAAACTCACCGTTTCTAGGCTCCTTGGTTAAAAAATTACGTGGGTTAAAAAAATGATCCTTTACGGTTTCAGAGTAAAGCCAATTATCGTTATTTTCTTCCTGGACATCATAGTCTATTTTTTTCATTTTATCGCCGATATCTTCCTTAATTTTGCCACCACTTTTTTTAGCTGAGAAAGCGTATACTTTAGATCTTCCATTGTAGTGTGTCTTCCCAAAGTAAATCTTAAAGCACCATTAGCGTAACTTTGGTTTGCGCCAAGAGCAAGAATAACGTGCGAAGGTTCCAACGTGGCAGAGTTGCAGGCAGAGCCCGTGGAACAGGCAATACCTACCGCGTCCAAATATAAAACGGCGGATTCTCCCTCTATGCCACTAAAAGAAACATTGACATTGTTGGGCAGTCTTTTTGAGGGGTGTCCGTTTAGTTTTGCATTGGAAATTGTTTTTATTATTTGCTCTATAAAATAATCGCGCATTTTTGTTAGTCTTTTTGTTTCAACTAACTTGTGCCTTAAAGAGAGCTCAAGCGCGACCTTTAAACCAACGATGCCGGCAATATTTTCTGTGCCCGCTCTTTTACCCATCTCCTGCATACCGCCAAAGACAAGGGGCTGCAAACGCGTACCGGTGCGGACGTAAAGCGCCCCTACACCTTTTGGGCCATAAAGTTTAGAAGCATTAATACTAATGAGATCGGCTTTGAGATCATTGGCATGTAAATTAAGATGTCCCGCTGCCTGGCAGGCATCGGTATGAAAGGCAATTTTATTGGTACGGCCAACATTGATTTTTTCTATTGCCTTGCCGATTGCGCCAATCGGTTCGATGGTACCAATCTCATTGTTTGCATATATCACCGACACCAGAATAGTATTATCACTAACAGCTTTTTTCACTTGTTCCGGGGTAATAAGGCCTTCGCTGTCCACAGAGAGGTAAGTAATAGTATAACCTTCTTTTTGCAACTGCGCACATGTGTTCAAAACAGCATTGTGCTCTACGTTGGTAGTAATGATATGGCCTTTACTTTTCCCTTTAATAGCGTTTGCTCTCGCATAGCCTAGCAAGGCGAGGTTCACGCTTTCGCTCCCACCACCGGTAAAAATAATTTCATTTTCATGGGCAGCAAAAGCGTTGGCCACCGATTTTCTTGCAACATCTAGCACGTTTTTTGCTTCGCGGCCGATTTTATAAATAGCGCCAGCGTTGCCGTAGCTGTTTTTTAGATAAGGAAGCATGGCCTTAAGAACCAGAGGATCGATAGGGGTGGTTGAGGCGTGGTCTAAATAAATTTCTTTCTTCATGGTAAAAATTATAGCATTTATACCTTATAGGCACAACCCAATTAGGGTTGTTTTCTTTTACCGTTCGAAGTGAGTTATTTACTGTTCGAGAGACCCCGCTAGGCGGGGCAAGCCCACGGCGAGCGGGGCAAGCTATCTTTTTACTGTTCGAAGCGTATTCGCTGAGAACTATTTTCCGTCATTCTTGTACTAACGTGGTAGTTTACCCCGTCCCGTCTGGGCGGGGCAAGCTATTTCCGTGAGTTGTCATCCTGACGTAGTAGTTCTCGCTTTGCTCGAACAGTAAAGTTTTTACTGTTCGAGGGGTAATCCCCGAGAACTATTTGCGCTAGTTGTCATCCTAGAGCGGTAGTTCTCACTCCGTTCGAACAGTATTGATCCTTTTACTGTTCGAGGAATGGAATGACGAGAACTACTACCGGCTACCGGCCACAGGCATCTGGCCACTGGCTTTCAAAAATAGTTCTCACTCCGTTCGAACAGTATTGATCCTTTTACTGTTCGAGGAATGGAATGACGAGAACTACTACCGGCTACCGGCTACTGGCATCCGGCTGTATTCGCTCCCCTGTATTTGCGTCAGGCTACCGGCCACAGGCAACTGGCCAATATAGGCTACTGGCTTCCGGCCTTTTTTACTGGCTACCACCAAATGATTTTTTCGTGTATTGTATAAGTTATGAAAATATCTTATTCCGCATTCTCCACATATAATCAGTGCCCTCTGCAATACAAGTATGGCTATGTCGATAGGTTGCCCAAAAAAGATTCTCACCACCTTTATTTTGGTAACCTTGTGCACGAAACTTTGCACTTTATGCTTAAAGACATTCATACTAAACCCTTGCCTGAGCTGGTAGATTTTTATAACCGCAACTGGCAAGACGCTATCTTCTTAGAAAATAAAGAAGACCCCAAAATATGGAAGCTGAAGGGGGAAAATATTGTGACTAATTTCCACAAAAAGTTTGACCCCAAAGCGCAAGAAGTTCTCGTTACAGAGGACTACTTTAAGGTCCCCTTAGGAGAGCATGAGCTTTCCGGCATTATTGACCGGCTAGATAGGGTAACCGATAACACGGGCAATAAAATTTTAGAAGTAATTGATTACAAAACAGGCAAAGTGCAAAGCCAAAAATACATTCATGATAACTTGCAGCTCACATTTTACTACCACGCCATAAGGTCCCGCTTCCCCGATATAAAAGACATCAAACTCACACTTTATTTTTTGGAGCCAGCCGTACGCCAATCGACTTTGCGCGATGAAAACCACGTAAAAAGAATGAGCGAGCAGGTTTATAAAACAATTGAGGATATACAAAAAGAGAAGTTTGAGCCTCGAATAAATAATCTTTGTCCGTGGTGCGATTATAAAGAAATCTGCCCCGCGTACGCCCGTGAAGCTACAAAGAGAGGGTGGCCAAAGCCGAATAACTTAAGAAAAGATGTGTTAAAAGGTAATGAGAATAGTAGCGCAAAAAAGAAAAGCAAAGAAATAATTATTGCCCGCACAAAGCAAGAAAGCCTGTTTTAAGTAGGTGCTATTTATTAAGTCCGAAAAAGCGGACTGCGTTTTCGGTGGTTTGTTGCGCGACTTCACTAAAACTAATTCCTTTTATTTGCGCGATTTTTTGTGCTACTTCTTTAACAAAAAGGGGCTCGTTGCGTTTTATTTTTTTGTTTTTTTGTATTCGGGGTAGTATGTAAGGAGAGTCCGTTTCCACCATTATTTTATTTAGTGGAATATTTTTTACCGCTTCTAATGTGCCCGGGACCATACTATTTTGTGTAATGTTAGCGGTAAATGAAATGTGCATGCCAAGTTTTAAGAGTTTTTGTGCAAAAGGCCAATCCTCACTATAACAATGTAGGACCGCTCCCCTTTGGGGCATATTTTTTTGCAAAATAGAAAACACTTCATTTTTGGCGTTACGACAATGAACAATTATCGGAATTTGCACGCTATTTGCTAAAGAAATAGACTTTAGAAAAACTTGTTGTTGCTTTTTAAGATTATTTTTATGGTAAAAAAGGTCGATGCCGGTTTCACCAATGGCCACCACTTTTTTATTTGTTGCAAGTTTACTGAATATTTCTTGTGGAAAATATTCGTCGTCCGCATGAATGGGGTGGAGACCCACCGCCGCGAACATATTATTGCCAGCAATGGCGACTGCTTTCTTGCTCGTTTCTAAGTTACTACCAACGTTAATTATGGAAACAATACCACCGTCAAAAGCGCGCCTGGCAACTTCCTCCCAATCGTTTTTGAATGCCTCAAAATTGAGGTGAGCATGAGTGTCTATTAACATACTTTTATAATTTTACACTTATGTATTTATTCTTGGAAAGAGTGGTTCTGGCTCACAGTTTTTTAGCTGGCGTTCCATTGCACTACTGGTTGCAGGCATAAAAGGCCTAATCAAATATGCAACAAGCAACAAACGCTTGTATTCATTTTGCATAACCTCTTCAAGCTTTGTCCTGTTGTTTTTGGCCAGTGCCCATGGCTTCTCTTTTTCTATAGCCTCATTGCCTTGCCTAATAATGTCCCAAATAGCGTTAAGGGCAAGGTCAAAACGGTAGTTTTCTATGTGCTCTCCTACGGTTCCAAATTCCTCTCTACTGTTTTTTTTCATTTTTTCATGCTTTACACTTTTTTTCTTTGCCACTAAGGAGCAAAGTTTGTATTTATTAATCATTACCAAAACTCTTTGCAGCAAATTGCCTAACTCATTTGCAAGTTCGCTTTCGTACTTTTGCATTATGACTTCTTTTGAGAAATCGCCGTCTTCACCAAAAGGAAAAGCGCTTAACAGCGCGTAGCGCAATGGATCCACTCCGTATTCTTTTGCTAACAATAGTGGGTCAAGCACATTGCCCAGTGTTTTACTCATTTTCTCACCTTTTACTGTAAAAAAACCGTGGGTTGCAATCGCTTTAGGGAGAGGCAAGCCAAGCGCCAAAAGCATAGCCGGCCAGATAACGGCATGAAACCACAAAATGTCTTTACCAATAAAGTGGACATCGGCAGGGTGCTCTGCCCAACTGCTTAAGCCGCCGTACATCTCTGTGGCCGAATAATAGTTAATTAAGGCATCGACCCACACATAAATAGTTTGGCTCCCGTCGTTAGGAAAAGGAATGCCCCATGCCACATTGGCACGAGAAATGCTAACATCCTCGAGGCCGGCTCTTAACTTACCCAATACTTCGTTGCGCCTTGTCGCCGGTGCAATAGCTAGCTCGTTACGCTCTATGGCGCGCATCAACTTTTTCTGAAAGCGAGAGAGGTTAAAAAAATAGTTTTCCTCTGTTTGGGAAACTGGCTTGGTTTTGTGGTCGGGACAAAGGCCGTTTTCTAGCTCTTCGGGCGCAAGGTATTTTTCACAAGCAATACAATAAAGGCCACTGTAACGCCTTTTATCAATAAAACCTGTGTCTTTTAGCCTTTGCACGAAGTCCACTACCACCTTTTCGTGTTGCGGGTCACTCGTGCGGATAAACTGCGAATACCCAATGTTAAGACCTTGCCAAGTAGCGCGAAAATCACTGGCAAGCTCGCTTACATATTGTTTGGGAGCTTTATTTGCACGCTCGGCAGCCTGCGCAATTTTCGCGCCATGTTCATCGGTACCCGTAAGGAAAAAGACATTATCACCCTTTTCCTTAAAATAGCGAGCGAGAGTATCAGCCACAACAGTAGTATAGGCGTGGCCAATATGGGGACGCGCATTGACGTAGTAAATGGGAGTAGTAATAAATTTATTCGCCATTAACTATTATTGTACGAGTATAGGGTACAATGCGCAAGGCACAAAAACCTATTAATTCTGCTAGAAGATTATCGTGACAGTATCGGTAGAACGAGTGGAGATCCACATTCCATTGTGTGGCATGGTATTACTAAACGTAGAGAAATCCTGGTATCCATAACGCGTGAATTCGGGGTATAAACTCAAGTTAGTGTACGAGAGGTAAGAGTTGTTCGTGTGGCTCCAGACAAAAGCTGCTTTCAGTAAGCCACGTTCAATTGCTTCGTTCCAACTTATTTCACGATCTCCTGTTGAGCTGAATTTAAACTTAATACTTTCTACCGATTTATCTTTATCTAGGTAAGGATTGCCTACCATGTTAAGCGCCTTATGAGGGAGTTCTCGCACAATTGACCCAGTTGGAATATTTTCTTCGACATTCAAGCAAATATAGCCAAGACTGTTTTTGTTCTTGCGCCAATGGCCAATTCCACCCGTGAAGTTCTCTGCTAGCCCTTCTTCGCCAAGCCCATAGCGGTTCGTGAATCCGTCGAAGAAGTAGTTCAATATGCCAAGACCTAAGTACTTATCTAGTGTAAGCCCGTCGGTTTTTGCATAAACCGGCAATGTTTTTATTTCCCACACGCCCGTTGGCGCCATATCGGCAGTTTGGCCCGGCGCGCAAATACCTGGAGCTTGGCATTGGCCGTCTTCCCCTCTTGTCTCGCCCGCAGGGCACACGCAGTTATTGCCGTCTAGTATCTCGCCATCAGGGCAAACAATTGGTACGCATTCACCGTCTACTAAGCGCTGTCCTACAGGGCAAGTTGTAACTTGGCATTTTCCGTCTACTCTTGTCTCGCCCGCAGGGCACACGCAGTTATTGCCGTCTAGTATCTCGCCATCAGGGCAAACAATTGGTACGCATTCACCGTCTACTAAGCGCTGTCCTACAGGGCAAGTTGTTATTTGATTAACGGTAACAGTTACATTTTGAATGATTGTGGGTCTACCTGGGTCACTGCATTCCAATTTATATTCACTCGTTGCAATCGGTGATACCTCTTTGCTTCCACTTGCAGTTCCAGCGGCGATTTGTTCTTGGGTTATTGTGACGGGGTAAGTGCTAGGACCCGTAATTGTGCAATTAGTGGTACTGGTTATGTTATTGATCTCCCAACGAAGAGTGGACTTTTGACCCTTTTCGATCTTATTTGGATCGGCGGTAAAATTAGAACTCAATCCTCGCAAACAGTTATCACCTACTGCGTATGGATTATCTGGCGGACACACGCAAGATTTACGATCTTCGCTTTGCACCTTACCACCAGGCGGGCAGACTATCTGACATATAGTAGGAAAACCCGGCACAGGGATGAATCCATCTGGGCATTTACACAAGCCTTTGTGCATAGGATCTGGCACTAGATCACCAGGACACTCCACTGGCACCTCCACTGGCACACATGTGCCATCAATTGCCTCTTTATAACCATCTATGCATTCGCACCTACCGTTTACCTCTTCTTCGTTTTCACCTGCGCACACACATTCGCCATCATTATTTCTGGTTTGATCATCGCGACAAACATCCACCGTCAATGTTGCACTTGCACTTCTTCCTAGGTCATCTTGGACAGTCACTTTGGCAACCTTCTTAACAGCTTCTGGTTTAGCTGTAACAGATATAAACCCTGAATCACCCCATTTTTCGGGGGCTTTATAGCCTAAAGTGACCAATTTATTGTCATCTATGCTAACTCTGGTTTTATTTGTTCCAAGTACAATATTTTTTACGGTGTAAGCTTTTGAATTGATGTAAGGAATTACTGTAATCGGCAAAGATGTTGGTTCAATTGTTAGGGATGGAATATCTCCAACCGCTACCGGAACAGTTACCTGTCCGCATTTGCTTGCAACATTTCGATTATCCGCGAACAGTACAGTTGCTGTTTTGCCTTCTGAGCCTTCGAGAGAAGTTACTTCGTATTTTAGGTCACCCGACTTCTCAACGGTGATGCTTGGTGTAAATTCAAACGAATCGCTAACTATCATTGCCTGGATATCATTGGGATTAAGCGCCTGGTTTGCGGAAATAGTTACAGTACCGCTTTTCATGTAGCCAATATTTAGCTTATTGGGAGTAGCAACTAGTTGGCACTGCGCCCCGACACTCACAAGGATCGGCACGCTTGTGCAGGCATTAGTTT
This sequence comes from Patescibacteria group bacterium, assembly GCA_017992655.1. Lineage (GTDB taxonomy): Bacteria > Patescibacteriota > UBA1384 > UBA1384 > UBA1384 > UBA1384. The sequence continues at coordinate 11,402 of JAGOOF010000003.1, read as the reverse complement.
TGTCTATTACCTCCACGGTATAAAGTCCCACTGCTAATGTTGAGCCGGCACTAATAGTAAGCTTCGGCCAACTGCTTGAATCAACTGTGAAATCATTTTTTGTATACAGCGTCGTGCCCGGCCCCATACCTGACCATACTTTGATTTCTGTATTTGCTTTCGTTGGCACTGTGCCACCAGCCGCTTTAACCGTGGTACTTGCGCTCGCGCCTTGGGTTACATCAATAGTAGTGGGGTCGGAAGAAAGCATACAAGTTGGTGGGGGTGGCACAGTTGATACTACTTTAAGAGAGCTAATCGTATCGTTAAAACCAGTACCATCAAAGCTTGCCGTATTGCTGTTAATGCTCTTGCTATCGCCTGAATAACTTGCGTTTTTATACACCTGAACGGTAGCATTTTTCACTAAAATCGATGAAATTGCATCGTTCATGGGGTAGCTATTGCCATAAACCTGCTCGCCACTTCTAGTGTGTATTGGGGAGCTGTAAGGCCCACCATTACTAGTTAGGTACCCGAAATCTGCCGGGTATTTTGTGGTATCTAGGTTAACATAGTTGCCGGCAGGTAGTATTTCACATGCTCGCTCATAACCTAGTTCGATATCATACGAGTTAATTCTGCTCGCTGAATAATCAGCACTACTAAAGACTGCAATCTGCCCAGACCCGGGCAAACATCTTCTGCCGACAAAATTTCTTGGAACCTGCGAGTCATCATACTTACCAAGGTTTGCATCATTTGTTTTTTCGTTAGGATTGATTTTAGAAACGTCTATTTTCCACCAAGGTAAAAATTTGCCGTCTTTGGTATGGTATTGCACGCGGGCATATTTAGCTCCCCTAACCACGGGAAAATCTATTATATTAGATATGGCATAGTAATTGTCGGTGATTTGGTTAAGAACTTCTTCTTTGCTATTAAGCGATTGTATTACAAAATAGCCCCACTTGTCTTTGGAATTGGAATTATACCTTGGGTCACTGGTAATACTAATATGCCAAACGTGCTTGTCTTTATCGAAATAGGTTTTGTAGGCATCGGAATTCTCGCCACTTGTGTTGGGATAACCCATAGCTTCAAATTCTGCCTGACTCAGAGTTACTTTTACCGCTGAGGTGCGCCATGTTTTTGGCACTTCGGTGTTTTGGGGGCTAGTTCCGGTTTGTGCCGTAAAATAAACACGGCCGGTGGTAGAAGCGCTTATGCCGAGACGGCCTGTTACACCAAGCCAAACTAAAAGAGCAACAAGCGCTAACGTTGCCGTTCCTAGCAAACCAAAAATTAGTTTTTGTTTTTTAGAATATCGTGAGAGCCATTTGTTTAAACTATTTTTTGCCATGGTACCTCTATAGCTTATATTTCTTTGCTTGGTAATATTGTCTAATAGAGAGAAAAGCAATTACAGCCAGCCCTATTATAGCAATAGTTTCCACTGGGCCAGAAGAAGCGGTTGAGGCGGTAGAAGAAGTGGAATAAGTTTGTACGGTTGTATCGTCGCCATCGTCATCACTGTCGTCATCAACTGTTGGTTCATCGGGTGGAAGCGTAGGTAGAGCAGGCGGATTATCGTCCGCTAGGGCAGGGGAGGCGAATGCCATAAAAACAAATACGCACAGACCCGCAAGTAACTTTTTCATAATTTATCCCTTCTTTTTTCAATAAATCTATTTTGTTTATTAACTAAACCCTTCGCCTACTCAACAGCCACTGGCAAAACCAGTTGCTCTCCGCTCTTGTGGATAAGTGCAAGTTGCGCAATACCACTACCCACTGCTTTTAACTTTAGGGTAAGGTTGATTGCACCTTCTTCCTCGGTTGCACCAAACCACACCGTGCTTACCACCGCCGAGTCACTATTTATTATACCACTAAACTGTGCACTTAACCCACTAAGGGAAACGGTAACCTCTGCTTCTTCGCCCGCTTTTAGCTTTACACTTTTAGGCGTAAAAGACGCTTGCGTGGTGGTAGACATTAGTGGCAGTTGCTCCGGTGCGCTAGCGCTTGGGCTAGCACCAGTGGAAGAGGGCTCCACCGACACTTGCACTTCGGCCATTGCTCCAACCCCATCCCATACCTTTATAGTGGCTTGGCCCGGCGCATGCGCGCTAATATTTAAAACAAAAGGGGAGCTAGCATCGGCCGTCATTACACTTTGGTTGTACCAAGAATCAACTGTCACCACGCCGGGATCGGTGGTTAAGTAACCACCGTAGGGCAAGTGCCCCCCGCTTATGTTCAACACGTCTTTTTGCCCCACCACCATTTCTAATTTTGCGGGTTCAGCAACAAGAGGCAGTGTGCTTGCCGATACGCTAAACTGGTTGCGCGCCCAATAAAAAACAAAAACCGAGGCAATCAACAACGCAACAATTGTAATTAAACCAATGTAAACCTTGTTTTTCTGGGGCATGTGTTATAGCTTATATTTCTTTGCTTGGTAATATTGTCTAATAGAGAGAAAAGCAATTACAGCCAGCCCTATTATAGCAATAGTTTCCACTGGGCCAGAAGAAGCGGTTGAGGCGGTAGAAGAAGTGGAATAAGTTTGTACGGTTGTATCGTCGCCATCGTCATCACTGTCGTCATCAACTGTTGGTTCATCGGGTGGAAGCGTAGGTAGAGCAGGCGGATTATCGTCCGCTAGGGCAGGGGAGGCGATTAAGAAAAAACAGACAACTAGTAGTAAGGCGATTTTTTTGTTCATTTCTTCCCTCTTTTCTTTTGTTTTAGTTTTATTTAATTTAATTATTCAATAATAAGGAAGCTGCTACGCTGTGGTAGGCGATTCCGTCGGTGCTTACCTCTGCCCTAACGCACGGGCTACCACCATTTTTTACAAACGTGTAAGGAAAATTCTTTGTGACTTGCTCGCCGTTCTCCCCTAGCTTTACCACGAAAACATAACCGTTTTCAATTGCCGCAAGTTGGGTTGGTTCTCCCCCGCTCTCGACACTGGGATTTAAAACATCGTAAAAGGTTATTTTTAAATTAGTTAAGGGCGATGGCGTGGTGTTTTCTAGGCTGATTTCACTGCGCGTAAGTTTAAGGTTAAAATCTGGCCCGTTTATTTCGGGGTTGTTGGCACAGCGCAAAGACTGGGAGGAGAAAAACGGCGTGTCGGCCGTAACAATAACTCCGCCACTACCAGCATTCATAAGGAAAAGAGAGAGTGTTGCCACTCCAACAAGAGAGAAGATCGCCACGATGCCTAGTGTCGCTCGTTGCCTGTCGTTCAGCATACCTCCTTGTTTTAACAATTCTATTGTAGCACAAAAAATAAAAACAAGCTTGCTCCTTTTACTGTTAGTGCAATGCGAGAACCCCGTTCCGAAAGGGACGGGGTAAACTACTACGTCAGTGCAAAACTCACGGCAATAGTTCTCGTCATTCCATTCCTCGAACAATAAAACTTTACTGTTCGAACTGTACCCAGTGAGAACTATTATATTTAGTGTAATATTGGCGGTAAATAGTTCTCGAGATGTGTCTCTCGCTACGCTCGTTACAGTTCTCTCGAACAGTAAAAGACGAACGATAGTCACATTACTGTTCGAACGAAGTGAGAACTACCGCGTTAGGATGGCAACTAGCGCAAATAGTTCTCGGACATTAATCCTCGAACAGTAAGGGGTCAATACTGTTCGAACGGAGTGAGAACTACCCGTAGCTTCCAATACCGTTCGAACTGTACCCAGTGAGAACTATTACATTTAGTGTAATATTGGCGGTAAATAGTTCTCGAGATGTGTCTCTCGCTACGCTCGTTACAGTTCTCTCGAACAGTAAAAGACGAACGATAGTCACGTTACTGTTCGAACGGAGTGAGAACTACCGCGTCAGTACAAGAATGACGGTAAATAGTTCTCGTCGCTCCGCTCCTCGAACAGTAAAAGGATCAATACTGTTCGAACTGTACCCAGTGAGAACTATTACATTTAGTGCAATATTGGCGGTAAATAGTTCTCGAGATGACGCTTCGCGCAGTTCTCTCGAACAGTAAAGATCGAACGGAGTGAGAACTACCGCTCTAGGATAACAACTTACGGAAATAGTTCTCGTCGCTCCGCTCCTCGAACAGTAAGGGGTCAATGCTGTTCGAACGAAGTGAGAACTACCCGTAACCTCTTTACTGTTCGAACTGTACCCAGTGAGAACTACCGCTCTAGGATAACAACTTACGGAAATAGTTCTCGTAGCTCCGCTCCTCGAACAGTAAGGAGTCAATACTGTTCGAACGAAGAGAGAACTATCCGTGGCCTCTTTACTGTTCGAATGAAATGAGAACTACCGCGTTAGGATGGCAACTTACGGAAATAGTTCTCGGACATTAATCCTCGAACAGTAAAAATACGTGCCTCGAACAGAAAAGACTCCAACAATAAAAAACTACCTGCGTACTAATAGTGTAAATTCGCCACGTAAACTACTCTTTTCTGCCCAAGCGATAATTTCCTCCGCACTATCTGCCTTAATTTCTTCAAATTTTTTTGTTAGCTCGCGCCCTACCACCACATAGGCGCTGGGCCAAATGGCCTTAAAATCGGACAAGGTTTTTACTAAACGATGTTTGTCCTCAAATATTACAACCGGCCACAATGCGTCTTTTAGTTTTAGAAACAAAGTATGTCGCCCTTTTTTCTTAGGTATAAATCCCAAAAACAACACACCGTTGCTTAAATCAATACCTGCTACTTGCATTATGGCGGTAAGAGCAGAAGGCCCTGGAAGGGGAGTTATTTGAACATCCGCCTCGCGCGCCAAGCAAACCAAGCGCCCTCCGGGGTCACTGACTCCCGGTGTACCTGCGTCCGTTAAATAACAGGCGCTATGCCATTTGCCAGCCAAAAAGTTATCCACAAGCCCTTTGGCTACATTCTCCCCCGATCTTTCGCGCAAAGAAAAAACGGGTTTTTTTATGCCATAGCGCGCAAGAAGCTTTGCGCTTACGCGCGTGTCCTCCGCCAGAATAGCATCGGCGTTTTTAAGAGCATCGAGCGCCCGAAGCGAGATGTCCGCCAAATTGCCAATAGGAGTAGCGACGATGTATAAAATAGGTTTATTATTCATTGCGCCATTGTACAAAAATATCTACCGATAAGCAATAATAAAGATACAAACGGTAACAAGCGCCACGGTCGCCACCCCTATCGTTCGAGGGTTACCACCCGAGAACCCCGCCGAGAAGCCGGACGGGGCAAGCTCCCAGACGCTGATGCCAGTCCTCACGAGGGAGTTCTCGCTTCCGCTCGAACGGTAAGGGGGGCAACCGTCGTCATTTTTTACTGTTCGAGGGCTACTGCCCGAGAACTATCGATCGCTAGTGCTGAAACTAATGCAGGAGTTCTCGCTCCCGCTCGAACAGTAAAGGGGACAACGGTCATTGTTCTTATCGTTCGAGGAGCGGAGCGACGAGAACTACCGACCGCTGATGTTACACCTTACAAAGTAGTTCTCGCTTCCGCTCGAACGGTAAAGGGGCAACCGTCGTCATTCTTATCGTTCGAGGGCTACTTGCCCGAGAACTATCGATCGCTAGTGCTGAAACTAATGCAGGAGTTCTCGCTCCCGCTCGAACAGTAAAGGGGACAACGGTCATTGTTCTTATCGTTCGAGGAGCGGAGCGACGAGAACCCCGCCGAGAAGCCGGACGGGGCAAGCTCCCAGCCGTCACCTTCTTATTGTTCGAGAGAACCCCGCCCAGTCGGGCGGGGCGAGCTGCGCCACGCAAAGCGAGGCGCACATCTCGAGAACTAAAGACCGTTAGTATCGAAACTTACGAAAATAGTTCTCATCGTTCCGCCTACGGCGGATACTCTTCGAACAGTAAAAAACCCTCACTGCGTTCAAACAGTATAAAAAACATCAGCGCAAGCCAAAAGACAATAGCTAAAAAACAAACCGAACAAATAGGGTTGACGCTCGGTACTTTTTTGTGATACTGTCCAAAGTGATACGGGGTTCGCGCCAGTTATATTTTGTTGAGTTACTAATATGAATATATCCCTCGCAGCAGAACACATTGCAGGCACAGCCTTAACCAACGCCATTATTACAGGCTTGGCTGGCTCTTTGTTAATATTAGTACTCTTCCTTTTTCTCGCCCGCAATCCCAAAACACTCCCCACCAAAAAACAAAATTTTGTTGAATGGATCGTTGAACTACTTTTAAACCTTGCCACTAGCATTACAGGTGATAACCAAAAAGCCCTTAAATTCCTCCCTTTAGTTGCGACCTTTTTTATTTTTATTATTATTAACAACTGGCTCGGTCTTTTGCCCGGTGTTGGCTCTATCGGTTTTCACGAAGTGCACAATAATAAAGATGTTTTTGTTCCGCTTTTTCGCAGTACAAACGCCGACCTCAACACCACCCTGGCGCTCGCCCTAGTCTCCGTTGGTGCCACGCAATATTTTGGCGCCTCCCACCTCCACCTTTCTTATTTTAAAAAGTTTATTAACTTTTCCAGTCCCATTACTTTTTTTATGGGTATTCTAGAGATTATTTCCGAAATCGCCAAAGTGATTTCCTTCTCCTTTCGTCTTTTTGGTAACGTTTTTGCCGGCGAGGTTTTACTTGCCGTTATTACCGGTCTTGCTCCTTTTATTGCCCCCGCCCCCTTCTACGGCCTAGAACTGTTTGTTGGCTTTATACAAGCGCTGGTATTTTCTATGTTAAGTTTGGTATTTTTTCACGTAGCAACACAACATCATGCATAAATTCAATTATAAAATAATTAATCAGATATATTTTTAATATATCTGCGAGAGGAGTAAAATGGACATCGAAGCAGTAAAGTTGATTGCCGCTGGCGCCACAATCACTGCTGGTGGTATAGCACCGGCAATCGCAATTGGTAAAATGGCGACCAAGGCCATGGAAGCAATTGGTCGCAACCCCGAGGCGGCAAGCAAGATTCAAACAAACCTCATCCTGGCAATCGCCTTTGCCGAAGCAATTGCGATTTATGCCCTCGTCGTTGCCTTGATTATTAAGTTTATATAGGAAGATGCAATAAAGCCGACTAGTTCGGCTTTATTGCCGACAAAAATACGTAATTACACGTTAGGAGTTATATGGCAGAGCCATCGGGTATTGCAGCGTTAGGAATAGACCTAAAGATTTTAATTGCCCAATTAGTAAACTTTTTGTTGCTTTATTTTTTGTTAAGCAAGTTTGCCTTTGGCCCCCTTGGTAAAATACTAGAAGAGAGACGCAAAAGAATTGAAGAAAGCGAAAAACGAGCGCAAGAAATAGAGCAAGAAAAAATTAATCTCGATGAAACAATAAAAAAGACTATGGCCGATGCCAAGCAGGAGGCGCAGGCAATTATTAGCCGTGGCCAAGAAAGCGTAAAAAAAGAAACTGCTCTTGCCAAGAAAAACACAGAAGAGCGTACCGCTGCATTGCTTATGGCAACAAAAAAGGAAATCGAAGCTATGAAGAAAGCAACCAAGAAAGAATTAGCGCGCGAAATTGGTCTGTTGGTTGTGCAGGCTACCGAAAAGGCAGTGCAAGAAAGTATTAACGATAAAGAAAAAGATAAAATTACTGCCAATATTATTAAAGAAATAAAAGATGACCGCTAAACTACTTGCGCGGGCAACCGCCCAACTACTTATTGAAAAACCAAAACAAGCCGACACCATCTTGGCGCGTTTAGAGTTTTTACTTAACACAAAATACCGCCAAGTAAACAAGCGTTTTCTCAATGAAGCCTTAAGGAAGGAGCTATGCCACGCGCGCAATATAGAACAAATAAAGATTATTTCGCAAAAACAACTTTCACCCACCGAGCGTGAAACGATTACCGCTAAGCTTGGAAAAAAACACCATTATGAGTGGACAGTAGATGAAAGCTTACTCGGAGGGCTGGTAGTTAAGATAACAGATAGAGAATTAGACTTAAGTATAAGAAAAAATATAGAAAAAATAAAGGAAGCATTTTTAACCGTTGGTTAGGAGCGACAATATGACAGACGCGTTAATTGAAATAGTAAAAAAGAAAATCGAAGATACTCCCCTCGAGAGTAAGTGGGAACAAAAAGGGGAGGTAACAGAAGTAGCCGATGGGGTGGCCACTATTGTTGGCCTTACCAAATGTCGCTTTGGGGAAAAAGTGATTATTGGGGGCGATAAGCTTGCTATGGCCCTCAACATTCTCGAAGACAGTGTGGGTGCCATTATTTTTAACGATGCGCAAACGGTAAAGGTTGGCGACAAAGTAGAACTAACAGGCGAGGTAATGAACATCAAAACAAGCGCCACGATGGTAGGGCGTGTCGTTAACCCCCTAGGGGAAGCAATAGATGGCAAAACTCTTACACTAGGCGACAAGGCGAAGCTTATGCCAGTGGAGAAAATTGCGCCCGGGGTAATTACTCGCGAATCAGTAAACACCCCCTTGCAAACCGGCATTAAAGCCATCGATGCCATGACACCCATCGGCCGTGGCCAACGCGAATTAATTATTGGCAACAGGGGAACCGGCAAAACAGCAATTGCGATAGACACTATTATTAATCAAAAGGATGTAATTTGCGTATATGTCGCCATTGGACAAAAGGAATCGAAAGTCGCAAAACTTGTGGCAAAACTGGAAGAAGAGGGGGCCATGGATCATACTATCGTGGTTTCCTCTGGCGCTTCGGAGGCAGCCGCGATGAACTTTATTGCCCCCTACGCCGGGTGTGCTATTGGTGAATATTTTATGGAACAGGGGAAAGATGTTCTTATTGTATACGATGATTTAAGTAAGCACGCTTGGGCATACCGTGAAATATCTCTTTTGTTAAAAAGGCCACCCGGGCGCGAGGCATACCCAGGTGATGTTTTTTACCTCCATTCACGCCTTTTAGAGCGCTCTGCCAAGCTTAATAAGGACCACGGTGGTGGCTCGCTAACCGCTTTACCCATTATTGAAACCCAGGCTGGCGATGTTTCTGCCTATATTCCCACCAACGTTATTTCTATTACCGATGGGCAGATTTATTTGGAAGAAGATTTGTTTTACCAAGGTATTCGCCCCGCGATTAATATTGGTCTTTCTGTTTCTCGCGTTGGAGGAAGTGCACAAACTAAAGCAATGAAGAAAGTAGCGGGTCGTTTGCGCCTCGACCTCGCCCAATATCGTGAACTTGCCGCCTTTGCGCAATTCGGGAGCGACCTCGACGAGAACACTAAAAAACGCCTCGAGCGAGGAAAAAGAGTAACAGAAATACTAAAGCAACCACAATTCGAACCACTCCCCTTCGAGGAGCAAGTAGCTGTTATTTACAGTGCGGTTAATGGTTTGCTCGACGAAGTAGAGGTGGAGAAAATCGCCGAACATCAAAAAATTATTCTTACTGACTTACGTACCGCTAATAAAAAAATCTTAGAAAAAATACGTAACGAAAAAGAATTAAGCGAAGAAACAGAAAAAGAATTAGCAGAAGCAATTAAAAAAGCAATCTAAAATGGCAAGCAATACTAAAGGTTTAAGAAGACGAATTCGCTCCATAAAAAACACCTTACAGGTTACAAAAGCGTTGGAGCTTATTTCCTCGGTAAAGATGCGCAAGGCGGTAGAAAATACCACGCGAAGCCGTATCTTTAGCGACGAGATCTGGCGCCTGATTAGTTTTCTTTACCCCACAGAAAGTAAAGCGCGCAACAAACTACCCACCCTTTTTCGCACACCTACCAGTGGAAAAAAAGAACTTCTCTTGCTTATCGCCTCCGACAAAGGGCTTGCCGGCTCCTATAATTCAAACGTCTTACGTTTTGCGCACCACTACGTTAATAAAAACAAAGAAGTGGAGTTTGATGTTATTACCGTAGGAAAGAGAGCAAAAAAAATCAAACAACTTGCAAGAAACGTGAATATTTTAAGCAGTTTTGCCTACACCGGAGAAGAGTACGATTTTTTTCAATCGAGTCCCATTACCAAACAAATGATCGATTGTTTTGAGAGCGGTAAATACAAAAAGGTCTCTATAATTTTTACCGACTTCGTGAATACATTAAGACAAAAGGTTAAGTACCAGCAAATCCTCCCCATTACCAAAGAGGCAAGCGTACAAGAAGATAAAGTGGAAGAGAGGCAAACAACCACTCCACCCAACGATAACTTGCTAGAACAATACATTTTTGAGCCGAACAAGTACGCCCTTTTGGATACACTGGCACTTTTGGCGGTACGTGCCCAAATTTACCAAGCTATGCTTGAGGCAAGTGCCTCTGAACACGCCGCGCGTATGGTTGCTATGAAGAACGCCACCGAAAATGGCGATCAGCTTGTTACCGACCTCACCTTTGCCTTTAACCAAGTAAGACAGGGAGCGATAACTCAAGAAATAGCAGAAATATCGGCTGGAAGAATTGCTTTATCTGGACAATAAACAACAATTATGTAACCACGCAGAAAGAGGATAAAATATGAACAATGGCATTGTTACACAAATTATAGGGGTAGTAGTTGACGTTGAATTTAAAGCAGGCAAGCTACCTGCAATTTACAACGCTCTTTTAGTTGAATTCGATAAGCAAAAACTAATCCTAGAGGTGCAACAACACTTACCCGGCAATATTGTCCGCACTATCGCGATGGGCACTACAGACGGCCTTACTCGTGGCACAGAGGCAAAAGATACTGGTGCCCCTATTTCTGTCCCCGTGGGAAAAGATACTCTAGGGCGAATGTTTAATGTCCTTGGCGAAGCAATCGACGATAAACCTACCCCTCAGGCAAAAAATAAGCTTCCCATTCATCGCCCTGCACCAAAGTTTAAAGATCAGTCGACAAAAACAGAAGTACTAGAAACTGGTATTAAGGTTATCGACTTAATCGCACCAATTACCAAGGGGGGTAAGGTTGGCTTGTTTGGCGGCGCCGGTGTAGGAAAAACAGTTGTTATTACCGAGCTCATTCGTAACATTGCTCGCGAACATGGTGGCTATTCGGTGTTTGCTGGTGTAGGAGAGAGAACGCGCGAAGGAAACGACCTTTACAACGAAATGAAGGAGTCAGGTGTGCTTGATAAAACCGCTCTTGTCTTTGGGCAAATGAACGAACCGCCCGGTGCCCGTGCCCGCATTGGCTTAACTGGTCTGACTATGGCCGAAGCATTTCGCGACGAAGGGCGTGATATCCTTCTTTTTATCGATAATATTTTCCGCTTTACACAAGCGGGGAGCGAGGTTTCTGCTCTTTTAGGGCGCATTCCCTCCGCAGTAGGCTACCAACCCACGCTCGCTACAGAAATGGGCGCCTTGCAGGAGCGTATCACCTCCACCAACAAAGGCTCCATTACCTCTGTGCAGGCAATCTATGTGCCTGCCGACGACTTAACCGACCCCGCCCCAGCAACAGCTTTTGCTCACTTGGATTCCACCATTGTCTTGGAACGCGCTCTCA
>JAGOOF010000045.1 GCA_017992655.1 Patescibacteria group bacterium | reverse complement strand
CAATATTTATCGACTGCCAAGGAAACTGGCGTGCTGCCGCCAGCATACCACGTTGCACTACCTGAGTTAGTGAATTTAACCGTTAGGGTGGCATTTGACCCGGGTTCTATATTTACAACACCACTCTGACCTGCGTGCCTCCCGTAATAGTCTGCCAGGTGCAGCCGATAAATATTGTGGAATAAATTCCAAAAGTTATAGTTGCCGTTGTAAACATGAGGAGTATAACGATAAAGAGAAGCAGTAGCGCGATTATCATAACGACCGCAATTAGTACCGTTCCAATCATTCCAGCAAAAACTTTGCCCAACCTGGTAATCGCTAAACCCTGTTCCTTGTGCTCTTTCGTAGTTATAGCGCAACTGCCAGCTTCCCCATTCTACTTGCTTGGTAAAGCCTGCATAAGCAGGGTTACAACCTCCGGAGTCAGGGCAACCATAACCCATTGCTTTTGCAAGCACATTAGCTGTACAACGGCTAGGGTCCGAAACTAAACTTTGTTCTTTTTGCAGTGTTGTAAGAATAGTGCCAGGGTTAACAGTGCCCGTCGACGTGTTAATAGTAATACCATTTATAGAACCGCTTGCGTCGCCGTAACCGTGAGAGGCATCATAAATAATTTGCGCGGCACTTCGCCCGTTTTCAGAAAAACTTGCCAAACAACTGCCACGACTAGCAAGAAAGTTCTGCACTTGGCTTGCGCTCATTGCATGGATATTTACAAAATTGCTGTCGCTAATAAGGTTACTAGCGTTAAAATCGGCAGCACGAGAAGCACTGGGCGCCAACAGAACAAACAATGATACCAAAACAGCAATGAAATATTGCACCTGTTTCATAATGCTATTGTAACACATCGTGCAAGCCGTCTCCACTTTTCATAAAAAAGCTATTTTTTTATTGTTGTAAAAGAGGGAACTAGTTGAAATCCAGATGCCAGGTGCCAGTAGCCAGAAGTATCAGATTCTAATACTGTTCGTGTTTCGACAAGCTCAACACGGATCGCAGAGCTTGCCCCGTTCGGCGGGGCTCCCGAGCGGGAGTGAGAACCCCGCCTAAAAAGAGTACGGGGTAAACTATCGCGCTAGTGCATAACTAACAGGAATAGTTCTCACTGAGTACAGTTCAAACAGTAAAAAGATAGTTTACCCCGCTCGCCGTGGGCTCGCCCCGCCTAAACGGGCGGGGTTCTCGGTGATTACACCTCGAACAGTAAAATAGGGCAAAGTGAGAACTATCGATAAAAAATATTATAATTGCTTTACAGGTTATTCTTTCTGTAATATAGTATGGTCAATGAAAATTGCCGTTATTATCCCTGCCTACAACGAAGGAAAAGCCATTAGCGACGTAATCGCCAAGGTTCCGAAAAACATATCAGGCGTGGGACCTGTGCGGATCTATGTAGTAGACGATGGATCAGCAGACAACACTGGTGATGTTGCGCTTAAAGCCGGTGCTCACGTGGTGCGCCATGCAATTAACCTGGGAGTAGGCGCCGCTACTATTACTGGAATCCAAGCATCTTTGCGTGATGGTGCCAATATTTTGGTTACCCTCGATGGCGACGGTCAGCACGACCCAACCGAAATAGAGACACTTGTTACACCCGTTGTAAATGAAAACATAGATTTTGTTGTAGGCAGTAGGTTTTTAAAAAAGCCAAGCAAGCAAACCCCAAAGATACGGATTGTCGGCAATCGCATTATGAACATTCTAACATTTATTTTTTACCGCGTTTGGCTTTCAGATACTCAATCGGGGTATAAGGCCTTTTCCGCCAAAGCCGCAAACCGCATGCACTTGTCCTTCTCTGGTTACGAAATTTGTTCTGAAATGATCGGCGAAATTCGGCGCCTCCAACTACAATATACCGAAGTGCCGGTAAAGATAATTTATAGCCAATATTCCATAAAAAAGGGCCAATCGGCACTTAACGGAGTCAATATTTTATTAAAAATGATCACTCGTTTTATTCTTGGGCGGTAATATGGCAATTATTTTAAAAATCTTAGCAACTCTTCTCGGTGGTATTGCGTTAGCAAAAACAATATTAGCGTGGCGCGCCAAAGAGGAGTCTACGGCTGTTTCATTGTTTTGGCTGTTGGTATGGCTAGCAATCGTAGTTGTTGCCTGGCGGCCAATGATATTTAATGATATCACCGCCCTGCTAGAAGGTCGTTCTGCAAGTATCGGCCAAATAGCTGGTGTTGGCTTTGTACTTTTGATTTTTGTTGTTTATAGAATGTATCTAAAAGCACAACGGTTGGAGCAAAAAATAGTTTCCATTGTCCGTCAAGGCGCACTTTACAAGATAAAGCGCCCCAAATAAGATAGCATCATTTATCCGCAACTCTTTTAAGCGAAATCATATAAGCTGCTTCGCGCAAAGAACATTTTCGCTTTAGGTGTAATGCCCATACCTCATCTGTTGCTTTATCCATTTTTTCATAAAGCATATCTAGAACTTTTTTTTCGCTCCACTTTTCGTTTTTTTTGTTTTGGAGCCACTCAAAATATGAAACAGTTACACCACCTGCGTTTGCTAAAATATCGGGCACAACAATTACACCACGTTTTTCTAAAATAGCATCTCCCTCCGGTGTTATAGGGTTGTTGGCCATTTCAAGAACGATTTTTGCCTTAACCCTTGGCGCATTTTCCTTTGTTATTTGCCCACCAAGAGCAGCGGGGATTAAAATATCGACATTGCTTTCCAAAAGTTCTTTGTTTGATAGTTTTTTACACTCGCGCAACGAGCAATGCCCTTTTTTGCAGGGGCAAATAGCCATTAGCTCTTCTCCCGATTCATACATATTTTTATAAGTTTGTTTTGCGCTTAAACCGCTACTGTGAGTAACTGCACCGCTTGCGTCGGAAATCGCCATAACCTTAAACCCTTCTCTTTCAATACCCAAGGACAAAAACGAGCCAACATTACCAAAGCCCTGCACAGCGACCGTTAGGTTTTCGGGTTTTAATTTGAGGTGGTTAACGATATTTACTAACACCGCTACTCCTCCTTCGCCAGTCGCCTTGTTCCTGCCCTCCGAGCCTCCGTTGTCAAGCGCTTTGCCAGTAACCACCGCGGGCGACGTTTTGCCCAAAACTTTTTCAAATTCGTCTCTTATCCAGCCCATTTCTCGCGCACTTGTACCAACATCGGGTGCTGGGATATCTTTGTCGGGGCCAATAATATCGGCAATCGCGCGGGTAAAAGAGCGCGTAAGCGCTTCTAGCTCTGAAACAGATAAAGAGGCAGGATCGATTGCCACCCCCCCCTTCGCTCCGCCGAACGGCAAATCAAGCAAGGCGCATTTCCACGTCATTAAACTAGCCAGCACCTTCGCTTCATCTAAATCTACTTCCGGGTGAAAGCGCAATCCACCCTTGTAGGGACCGAGGTTATTATTGTGTTGAACGCGGTAGCCTAAAATCAACTCCGTTTTTTCTTTTCTTTCGAGGGGAATGGTAACTTCTACCGTGCGATTAGCGACCATTAGTCTATCCACCAAGTCGTTGGACAGCTTTAACTTGCATGCCGCGCGCTTGACATAAACATTAGTCGATATTTCTTGCTGCATATTCGTCATTCTCCCATTTGTTTTTCGTTAACGCAAATTCCATATTTGACTTGACCGCGTCCGTTTGTTATGGTGGCACTGAATTACCATATCGATGAAAGGACCTAAATGAAAGTATTAGTCGTTGGCGGTGCCGGTTATCTAGGCGGAGCGGTAACCGACCTCCTCATGCAGTCGAGCCACGAGGCGAGGGTATATGATTCGTTAGTTTATGAAGACAGCTACTTGAAAGCTGTCGATTTTGTATTTGGGGATATTCGAGACAGGGAAAAACTTAAACGCCAGCTTAAATGGGCGGACTGCGTTGTATGGCTTGCCGCTTTAGTCGGCGATGGAGCCTGTGCGCTCAACCCTGATATCTCGACAGAGCTAAATCACCTTGCGCTTGCTTGGATGGCGGAGAATTTTGATGGTCGCATTATTTTTATGTCAACGTGTTCCGTTTATGGTGCTCAAGACGGCATTTTAGACGAATCGTCGCCGATTAATCCTTTGTCTATTTATGCGGTAACCAAGTTTGCCGCCGAAGCGCATCTTAAAGATAAAAATGCCATCATTTTCCGCCTCGGCACCCTGTTTGGTTTAAGCGACCGTTTTTCGCGCATTAGGCTAGACCTTGTGGTCAATACCATGACTGCCAAAGCATACGCCGAGGGTCGCCTTAGCGTTTTTGGCGGCGCTCAGTACCGGCCTCTCCTCCACGTGCGCGACGCCGCGCGCGCGATTTTCGACAACATTGAGACCGAGGCAAAAGGTATTTATAACCTCCATAAAATCAACATCAAGATGAGCGAACTAGCAGAAGAAGTAAAAAAACAATTCCCGAAGATTAAAATAGAAAAAGTGGAAATGAAATTTGAAGACGCGCGCAACTACCGCGTCTCTTCCGATAAGGCGAAAAAAATCGGTTTTTCGCCGCGCTTAACTCCCGCCGATGGCATTAAGGAGCTTAAAGAGCTGCTAGAGTCCGGTCGTATTCGCGACCTTAATAG
>JAGOOF010000044.1 GCA_017992655.1 Patescibacteria group bacterium | reverse complement strand
GCCGCACGCGCTCTTCGTAAATCCTTGTGCCCACTATCTTGAATATTTTGATCGGCGGTATAAGCATGGACGGTGGTCATTAATGATTTTAGCACCGTAAACCTATCATCTATTACGGAAACAATTGGCGTGATACAGTTTGTTGTACAGGAGGCGCTAGAAATAATGCTTCCTTTTTTACAGTCTTTATTATTTACCCCCGCTACTACTGTTGTAATGTTTCCTTCTTTTGCCGGTGCCGACAGTATAACGGTGCGCGCGCCTGCAAGTATGTGCTTGTTAGCATCATTTTCTGTTGTAAAGCGACCGGTTGCTTCAATAACAACGTCGATTTTATTTTCCTCCCAAGGCAGATTCTCTGGTGTA
The DNA here is from genome assembly GCA_017992655.1 of Patescibacteria group bacterium. GTDB lineage: Bacteria > Patescibacteriota > UBA1384 > UBA1384 > UBA1384 > UBA1384. Next base: position 4,229 of record JAGOOF010000044.1, on the reverse strand, counting down.
GCTTCGCCAAATACTTTTATTTTTTGGCTACCAACGATGATGTGGTCGTCCCCTCCCTCTACCTTTTGGTTATAGCGCCCGTAAACCGTGTCGTACTGCAAAAGGTGAGCTAATGTACGGGCGTCGATGAGGTCGTTAATGGCGACAACCTCGATTTCTTTTTTTGTTAGCGCAACCTTGAAAACATTACGTCCTATGCGGCCAAAGCCGTTTATGGCAATGCGCGTCATAGCCCCTCCCCGATTTTATTTTTTATTTCCATATTGACTAAATTTGGCGGGATTTTTCCTGAAAGAAATGCTTGTATATTGGCGTAGACCGCTTCTCCCATTTTCGCCCTTGTCTCTTCCGTTGCCGAGGCGCAATGAGGGGTAATTATGACATTGTTAAATTGTTTTAACTGTGCGGAAATTTTCGGTTCAAATTCATACACGTCGATCCCCGCTCCAAATACGATTTTTTTTCTTAGCGCATTAACTAAGTCTTTTTCTCTTACAATTGCTCCTCTTGCGGTATTAATGAAAATCGCTGTTTTTTTCATTAATTTAAAATGACTGGCTTTAAGCATATGGCGAGTGCTTAAAGTAAGCGGACAATGGACCGATATTACATCGGCATTTTTTAATAAATTATTTAAAGAAACTTGATATGCGTGGGTTGATCTTTCTAGGTCATCATTTTTCTTTAGGTCATAATATAAAATTTTCATTCCTAGGCCATGGTAACAGCTTCGCGCCACAGAAGAGCCGATATTGCCACTACCAATAATACCCAACGTTTTTCCAGCAAGAGGAAGCCCAACCATTAAACAAGGGTCCCAGAATTTATAACGACCGTCTCGCGCAAACTGATCGGCTTCGGCAATTCTTTTTGCAACTGACAAGATTAAAGAAATGGTGAACTCTGCCACCGCAGTGCTGGAAACCTCTGGTGTATTAGTTACCGCGATTCCTCTCTCGTTTGCCTCCTTTATATCGATATGGTCGAAGCCTGCTGAAAAATTAGCGATCAGACCTAGCATTTCCCCCGCTTCTTCCATAACGTTTCTTGTGACAGGATCTAATACGGACACGACAACCGTTGCTCCTTTAACAAGTTTTTTTGTTTTTTCTTCATCGATAGGCTCTTTGTTATTATTACAACGAATTATTACTCGGCTGTCCTTATACAACTCTTTAAGCCATGGGTCGGGCAAATAACGAAGAAGAGCAACGATTTTCTTTGTCTTTAAAGTGGTTGCCATAGTGGGCATGCTTCCAGTTTATTTTTTAATTTCTGCAAGGTTAAAAGACCATCCTGGGGGCCGATGTGTTCAACGACCGATGCCGCATTGCAGCTACCCCAGCGCATCGCTTCGGGCAATATTTCGCCCTTTGACAAAGCAACAGTAAGAGTAGCCGCATAAGCGTCGCCTGCGCCGGTATCATCGACGGTTTTCGCGCGACAAGCAGGACAGTAGTAAAGGTTGTCATCGCTATCGATGCCGTAAGATCCTCTTGTTTCGTCTGTGATCACTGCAGAATTAGGCCCCAATTTTTTAAGCTCAATGAGCAATCTGTTAATATCGCCATTCTCGTTTTTAACGTAATCTTTTGCCTCTCTTAGGTTCATAACAATTAAATCAGTTTGTTCTAATAAGCTTTTGTATCTTTCCGCTCCAGCATGCCTTTGCATTGTGCCAGGACTAAAAACTAATTTGATGTTATTGTCGTTGATATAATCAACAATATCGTTATTCATTTTATCTCCACCGACGTTAGTGGAAGTTAAATAAAGCCAGCGTGCGTCCAGTTTTGTGGAAAAAACATAATTGCGTGGTTCGTGGTGAACAAGCAGTGTCCTCTTGCTTTTATAAATCAAAGCAACAGTTTGGTTTGTTTGTCCGCTAATTTTTACCTCGTCTATACCGACATTATTTTTTTCTAACGTATTAAGGGCGCTCTTGCCGTCGGTGTCTTGTCCAACATAAGTGATAATTTGAGTGTCCAGACCAAATTTTGTGGCAGCGATAGATACATTTGCAGCATTTCCCCCCACTGTTTTTTTGATCTCTTCAACGGGAATTTTTTCTCCCATTTCAAAGCAAAGAGTAGCCACCTGCTCGTTTTGACGGCGGTTAACGGAGGCGTCGTTTTCGTCGAGTAAATAATAAGTGTCGATACCAACGTCACCAACAATTAACAAATCAGTCATCACTCCTCCTAAAAACTTTAAGGACTGCGTTAACAATATCAAGATATGTCATTTTATATTTTCTCATTAATTCTTGTGGTTGTCCCGACTCACCGAATTTATCGTCCATCCCAATATATCTAATTGGTATGGGATGGTAGCGCGCGAGCGTTTCTGCAATTGCTCCCCCTAACCCTCCTCTGTATTGGCCGTCTTCTGCTGTTACAACCCCTCTAACATGGCGCACCGCTCTAATAATTCCTTCGACATCGAGTGGTTTTATAGTGTGAACATTAATTACTGCGCAGTTAACACCTTCTCTCTTAAGACGGCTACTCGCGGTAAGTGCCTCGCCAACCATTGTTCCGCAACAAAAAATTACAACATCGTCTCCGTTTATAATGGTTTCAATTTTACCGAGCTCGAAATGAGAATTTTTCTTGATACTCGCGGTTTTTTCCCGACTTAGCCTTAAATATGACGGCCCCTTAAGATGAGCAAGAGCAAGCGTCGCCTCGTAGGCCTGTTCGCCGTCTGAAGGGACAACAATAGTCATATTAGGCAATGTGCGCATTATGGCTATATCTTCCAGCATTTGGTGGGTAGCGCCATCTGGGCCAGTAATAAGCCCTCCATGGCTAGCGACGAGCTTAACATTAGCATTGTTGTAGCATACGGAGATTCTAATGTGGTCAAGACATCGGCCAGGGAGGAATGTGGCATAGCTTGTTGCGTAAGGGACAAATCCTTCCAGTGCAAGTCCCGTGGCCACCCCTATTAAATTCTGCTCAGCAACACCTACCTCAAAAAAACGCTCCGGATAGTGTGTGCTAAAATCGGTAACACGAGTTGACTCGCCGAGGTCTGCTGTCAGTACAACTACTTCCGGGGTAGTGTGTCCTAGCTCTAAAATTGCTTTTCCGAAACCATCTCTCATCTTGTACTCCCTACATCGTGTTTTTTGTCTCTATCGTTTGCTTCTAAGTCGTTTCGTGCTTTATTCAGCTCTCGTTCGTTTAATACTTTACCGTGCCAGCGATAATTATTTTCAATACTTCTTACTCCTTTTCCCATAACCGTTTTTGCAATAATAACAGATGGTTGTCTCTTTGATAGATGAGCCTGCTCGAAGGCGTCTATCAAGCTTGAAAAGTTATGACCATCAGCCTCAATTACCTGCCAGCCGAAGGAACGATACTTTTGTCCAAGCGGCGCCAACCCCACAATATTTTCCGTTGAACCGCTTATCTGGAGGCTATTTCTGTCTACTATTGCAATTAAATTGCTGGCGCAATAATGTGAAGCGGCCATCGCTGTCTCCCACACTGACCCCTCTTCTTGCTCTCCGTCGCTCATAAGGCAATACACTTTACTTTTTTGTCTTCTTAACCTTAGGGCAAGAGTTTTTCCAAGAGCAATTGAAAGTCCTTGCCCAAGGGAGCCGGAGGCAGTTTCTATAATTGGCAAATCAACGTGGCTTGGGTGTCCTTGAAGGCGGGAATTAAGTTGGCGCAATGATAACAACTCTTGCTTTTCAATATATCCAGCATGGGCAAGGGTGGCATAATAAGCGGGACAAACATGGCCAGATGATAAAATGAACCTATCACGCCCAAGCGACAGTGGCTCTTTACTGTTGTGCTTTAAAATACGAAAAAAAAGCACCGTTAGGATGTCGACAACAGACAATGAACCGCCAACATGGCCACTACCCGCAACGGTGGTCATTTCCAGCGTCGATTTTCTTATTTGACGCGCGTAAAAAGCTAGTTTTTCCAATGATAAATTAGTGTCCACACCCTTCCTTTGTAATTATCGTGCTTAATCTCAGGCAGCATTGCTTAAATTATCGTAAGTTTGTCTTGGGTTTTTACTTTTTATAAGCGCAGAGCCGACATAAGCGATATCTGCTCCTGCGCGGGCAACTAACGCGATATTTTTTTCGTTTATTCCCCCATCCACCGAAATTTTTATTTGATAATTGATTTGTCTTGCGTCGTTTATCTTAAACAAGTTTTCTTCTTGAAATTCTCTCCCCTGCTCCCCTGGCTCGACTG
>JAGOOF010000043.1 GCA_017992655.1 Patescibacteria group bacterium | reverse complement strand
AAGTTACACCCCAAGTTGGGTATTAGACCCATTAAGCCAAAAACACCTATAAAACCTCCCTTCCAAATATCAGTAGGCCAGCCAAAACGTAAAAACGTTACAATATTCCACATCACACTTACTAAAAAAGCGACAAACAAAGTTAAAGCAAGCAAGGAAAAGACCGCCTCTTCCACGCGCCATATTCCATAAAGTGCGTTGTGAATGGTTAAACTAACAAGAGCGGCGCTAAAAAGTATAAAAGATAGCCTTGTCATTTTTTCTATTTTGCTCATATTGCCCTCACTTTTTACATAAAATTTGTTCAATTTGCTTAAGTTCTTCCGGCGTATTAACACCTAACGTCGCTTGCACATTAGGCGACAAAATGGCCTCAACATTTTTCTTTTGTGCTAAGGCGATTTTTACTAAATCAGTAATATAATATTCTCCCGAAGCAGAACTTTTTTTTATTTCTTTGAGTGCAGACCAAAGCCAGCTATTGTCAACCGCGTACACACCAACATTTTTTTCTTTCACCGCCTTTTGCTCGATGTTTGCATCCTTTGCCTCTACAATATCTACAACCTTGTTTTCTTGATTGCGGATAACGCGCCCATATTCAAGATGTTGACTTTCTACTACCGAACTAAAAACCAGCGTATATTTTCCTGTTTCCATTGCTTCGATTAACGGAGTAAATACTTCTTTGGTGAAGAGCGGACCGTCGCCATTGACCACCAACACAATCCCTTCTTTATTCTTTAATATTGTCTCTGCCTGCATAAGCGCATGGGCTGTGCCGAGCTGTTCTTTTTGGTGGGCAAATTGCACTGCTTCACCCTTGAGCGCCACTGTTATTTTTTCGCCCATAAAGCCAGTAATAATAATGATATTCTTTGTTACTTTGCGCAAAGCGTTAATAACATAGCGAATAATGGGCATGCCGCATATTTCAACCATTACCTTTGGGCGATCGGTACAATTGAGGCGCGTTCCCTTGCCTCCCGCTAATATTACCCCCCAAACTTGTTTTTTGCTCATATTGTGTGTTTTGCACCTATTATTCTAACTCTTTTTGACAAACCGGGCAATAAAACGCGCCACGTCCCCCCATGGAAGCGCGCACAATTATTCCTCCGTCTTTTCTATGGCAGGGTTGTTTTTGACGCTGGTAGGCGTCGAGCTGGTCGGTATATTTTCCTTTACTCCCATCTATTTTTACAAAAGTGTTAGCCGAGGAGCCACCATAGCTGATTGCTTCTTCGAGAATAGGTTTAATTCCTTTACCGATTGAGATAATTTTCTGGTCCGATAATTTCGCTACTTTTGTTTTGGGGTTCACTCTTGCGCGCCACAGTAACTCATTAACGTAAATATTACCGAGGCCTGCCACAGTTTTTTGATCCATAAGTACCTGGTAGATATTGGATTTTGCCCGCCTTTTAACAGAGGACAAGAAAGACTTGAAGTCGAACTCCTTGTCTGTAGGGTCGGGTCCGACGCTGGCAAAAATTTTCCCCGCTTCGCCCTTTTTCTCTTCTAAGTCTTGCTTGCTAAATACTTTTGCCCAGCCGAAACGACGCAAATCATTAAAGTACAAATGGCTTTTATCGGCAAAAGTAAAAGTAATATGAGTGTACTTGCTTGGCGGTTTTGTGTCGTACAGTTTTTGGCTGTGTCCACCTTTGTACCCCCTCCCAAAACGGTCAACGTAAATTAGTTGCCCCGTTAATTTTAGGTGTAGAAGGATCACGTTTTTATTAGACAAATAGAGTAGCAAAAGCTTACCTACTCTTTGGATGTTCTTAATTTTTGCCCCTTGCGTGAGTTTTTTAAACTTTTCAAGGCTACCACCTACTACCTTTTCGCTTGTTGCACTCACCTTGCTGATTGTTTGGCCTGTTACTTTATTACGCAAACCTCGAGCCACTACCTCTACTTCTGGCAATTCTGGCATAATATCTCCTTATCCCTAATTAAGATTACTATACTTTGTCACAACCTCAAATCCAACCCCCGCCCCCGCCCGCATTTACTTTGATACTGGGAAGTATCGAAGTAAATGCAGAGATTATGATTTATGCTTTAAAATCGTCTCAAGACGCTGGAAAAGATCGTCCTTTTCACGCATCTTCTCCATAGCGCGAATGATTTGTTGTTTTTGCCTGTTACTTGCACTGCTAGCAACAGCTTCCAGAAGAGCCTGTGGCCAATAGTAGGCTGGATATCGACGCCTAATACTGGAAAAATCGTATACACCTGGATGATATTGCTTGTCACTACGCCGCGTTTTCAGCCGTTTTATCATCAACCGATAACCTTCGCCGCTCGCCTGCAGCCAAGCGTTGACCCTTGCGATTGTAGACGATGAAACCTTGAGATTTTGTGATATTTCGAAATAATTCTTACCTGACAAGAGTAGATCGGCTATCTTAAGACGTTTAGCGAACATTCTTGCTTCTTGTTCTGACATTAAATCCCTAATGAGCTGCACGGCCTCTTTAGGTTGCTTGATATTAGATAAAACGGCTGCAAAATCTAACAGTAAGTCTTCCGTCTCCTTTTTTGATAGTTCGTGTTTACGAAATTTCGCCATTGAGATTATTGTAACATATTTCTGCATTTACTTTGATACTGGGAAGTATCGAAGTAAATGCTAGCTAAATGGAGGCAGGAGGGTTTGAGGGGATTTGGAAAATGGATAAAAATAGTTTGTCCTGTACCTTTTTAGTAAGAGGTTATCATCGTTTCGCCTAAAGCGGATACTTTTAAACGATAAGGGTAAGTGGTTCCTTGTCCTGCGTAGCTTTAGCGAAGTAGGATCACTGCGTTCGGGAGCCCCGCTGAGGGGGGGCAAGCTATCTTATTACTGTTCGAAGCGTAATCGCTGAGAACTATTTATCGTTATTTTTTATAAACGCAATAGTTCTCACTTCGTTCGAACAGTAAAATCTTATTGTTCGAGGAATGGAATGACGAGAACTATTGCCGTGAGTTTTGCACTGACGCAGTAGTTCTCATTTCATTCGAACGGTAATGGAGGTCACGGATAGTTCTCGCTCCCGCTCGAACAGTAAAGTTTTTATTGTTCGAGGAATGGAATGACGAGAACTAAGAACCGTCAGTTTTTATCTAAACGCAATAGTTCTCGAGATGGGCTTCGCGCGTTCTCTCGAACAGTAAAAAAATATCGTTCGAGATGCCTGTATCGAGTGCAACCGAGATGCCTGTATCGAGTGCAACCGAGATGCCTGTATCGAGTGCAACGAGATATACTCACCGAGAACCACGCTGAGCGGGGCAAGCTATCTTATTACTGTTCGAAGCGTAATCGCTGAGAACTATTTATCGTTATTTTTTATAAACGCAATAGTTCTCACTTCGTTCGAACAGTAAAATCTTATTGTTCGAGGAATGGAATGACGAGAACTATTGCCGTCAGTTTTTATCTAAACGCAATAGTTCTCCCTTTCGCTCGAACAGTAATGGTTTTTTATTGTTCGAGGTGTACTCACCGAGAACTACTTCTGGCTAACGGCTAATATAGGATAATTAACGAGAAATGGCCCGCAGAAAGATCTCTGCGGGCCATTGAACTGGCTCTGAGCCAGGAAAAGCACCCTAGAACGGCGTTGATGCCGTCTGGGCGAGTGTGACCGTGCCTGAATACTCAGGCACGCCGTCTCCATTAGTATCGATGGAGACATTAGGCACGGTCACCGTGCCTGTCGCAGGGTCAAGGTCGCCATGGTCATCGTACGACCACGGCCCACTTGACCACTGCCCGGCTGGGTAGGTATGAAACACGTTAGTGTTATCATACCACCCCAGTTCCCCACCAACCAACCCTTGGTCGGTGAGGTGGAGGATTCCACGGCACTCAAGGTTTGAATCGCTGTTAAAGAAAAACAGCGAGACATCACCTTGTGCCACCGAGGGTGGGGTTGCCACCGTCAGTAGCGTTGCCGTGAAGGCGAGGGAGCCAGACGCTTTGTAGAACGTCTGCACCCTGCCCAACCATTGATCCCAAGGAGGAGTAACGTTCGCCGTGGGATCGACGACGAACGTCCAGGTGGCAACTGCGCTCCCGCCAGAGACAGTGGTAGCGGTAAGCTCCACTGTGTGGCTCCCAGTGGCTAGTAGGCCACTAGTGGGAACACTAACCTCGGTACCGGCGAAGGTGCCGAGGTTGACCCCATCGAGCACAACCGTGCTCGATGGGGTCTTGCCACCGGGGTCAGTAACTTTGGCGTAGATGATCGGCGAACTGGTCGCGATCACCTCGCCATTGAGAGGCGACTTGTTGCCGATGGTCGGCACCGTCGCCTCTACGACGATAGCAGCGTTGGTGGTTGTGCCCGCCACTATCGTCACGTCCTCACTTCGGCCTTGGGTAAAGGCCGTGCCTCCGCGCCTCAGTTGGGCGAAGGCATAGACCTGGAGGCCTGCCGGAAACCCGCCAAAACTTGCCGACGGGTTAGCAAGGGTCAACACGGCCTCACGTAAGACCGTGTCGTCCGCTGCGAGGCGGGCCTGGACCAGAACGTCGTCGAAGACGAACCGGTCCGACAACGCCCGCGCCGAAACCTCGGGAGCGAGTGAGACAGAAATTCCTCCCTCAC
>JAGOOF010000042.1 GCA_017992655.1 Patescibacteria group bacterium | reverse complement strand
CCAACCACACCAACCGGCGCCACGATCACCGCGTCTAAGCCGCTCTTTGCCTCATCTTTAGCCAGCTGTGATGCTTGCGCCTTGGACTGGGCGTATTTTCCCACCGATTTTTTGTGGTTAAACCCCGCCTCCTCGCTTAATGTACCCCCTGCTTTAGGCTCAACAAAAGCATGGATAGAACTAAAATACACAAGTCTTTTTATGTGGTACTTACGGCAGGCGTCGATGATATTTTTTGTGCCCTCTACATTGACCTTGTGCAACAGTTTACCATGGCCAACCTCAAGTGTTACAATGCCTGCCAGGTGGTAAACATAGTCAACTCCTTTAAATATTTCCTCAAGCATATCGGGGCAAGTGACATCGGCACGCACTATCTCTGTTTTTAGACCGTTAAAACAGGAGGCATCCTCTTTGGGCATAACCATTGCTCTTACTTTTTCCCCTTTTTCTAACAGATAACGAACGAGAGCGTTGCCAATATGGCCGGCGGCGCCGGTAACAAGAATCATTTGAGCTCCCGCCACGCTTTTACGGTGTCAGAGAATGCTTTTTCCATGTTGCTTTTTTTAAACTTAAGCACGTCACGTGCTTTGCTTGCATCGAAAAAAGTATTGCGCGTTTGGAGGTGGGCGAGGCGCCGAGGGTCAAGACCTCCTTCTCGCCCCTCTACAAGGTGCTTAAGCCACACAAAATAGAGTGCAATTTTTACCAAAAACGTGGGAATGGTAACTATTTTTTTTCTTTTTGTGCCTATGGCGCGCCCAAGCGCGCGCAACATCATGGGCCACGTTATATTGTCACTACCAATGGTGTAATGGGCACCGTGCTCGCCGTACTTTATTGCTCCCACCACCGCCTCTGCCACCGTCTCCACCGAAACTACATTAGTTCCTCCATCGGTGTAATAAATGGTTTTTGCTTTTTCCACGTAGCTTAACAGAGGCGCCCACAGTGGCATCCTGTGCAAAGTGGCACCGAATATATAAGGAAGCTCTAAAATCATTACGTCAACTTCCTCGCCCCCTTCTATTATCGCTTCTTCCGCCTGCACTTTGCGCGACCAAATATAGGGGTGATGGCGGGCAAGTTCTAGCTCGTGCCAACGGCGCTCAAAGTACAAAAAATAAGAACTTAAAATTACCGCTCTTTTTACCCCCGCCTTGCGTGATAAACGGATAAAGCGTTGTGTCGCCTCCACATTATGTTTGTAAAAAAAGTCACGCGCGGGGCGGGGAGGAGTGATACGGTCATCGGCGCCCGCACAGTAAACAACGGCATAATTTCCTTTTACTAGTGCAGTAACTTTCTCGTCGCTTAACTTGCTTATGTCGCCATATTCAATTGTGACTCTGCCCTCCCAAGAAAAATCTTTCTGTTTTTCTGGTAATGATATAACAGTGACCTTGTACCCCTCTAAAAGAAGTTCGCTTACTACATGGTAGCCAATAAAGCCTGTCCCCCCCACCACAAGAACATTTTTGCTGTTGTCCATTATATAGCCATTGTACCATTTTTTATTTGGTGTTAAACTGTTTCTGATATGGCCAACAAACCAGTGATTAAAGTTGATGATCTAAGCAAAAACTTTGGTAAAACCAAAGCGGTACAGGGTATTTCATTTTCTGTAACAAAGGGGACAATTGTTGCACTATTGGGGCCAAATGGAGCGGGCAAAACAACTACTTTAGAAATGGTGGAAGGCCTTTTAAAACCGAGTGGTGGCACCATCGAGGTGCTTGGTTTTAACCCTGTTAAAAAACCGGACCAAGTGAAAAGAAGAATTGGCATTCAGCTACAATCGGCAAACTACTACCAATTTTTGCGCCTAAAAGAGCTTCTTGTTCTCTTTGGCTCTTTTTACAACAAAAAAGTCGATGCCGATAAACTTTTGGAAATTGTGGGTCTGGCGGACAAAAAGAATGCTTATGTTGACCAGCTTTCGGGTGGGCAAAAACAGCGCTTTTCCATTGTATCAACTCTGGTAAATGACCCTCAGATTATTTTTCTCGACGAACCGACTACCGGCCTCGATCCGCAGGCGCGGCGCAACTTATGGGAAATAATTTCGGAAATAAAGCGCAAGGGGAAAACCATTATTTTAACTACCCACTATATGGAAGAGGCACAGTATTTGGCCGATAAAATTTTCATTGTCGATAGGGGAAGAATTGTTGCTCAAGGCACCACCAAGCAACTCATTGCACAACTGCCTAACCCATACCGCATCGAAATAACCAGCATTAAAAAAATGAAACAGGAAAAACTGCGCGCCCTTTCTGGCGTTATTTCTAACGCGGTCATTACCACCGCAAGCGGGGAATACGAATACTGCCTTGGCACAAAAAATATTCATCAAACTTTGCCCGCAGTTATGAAATATCTGGAAAAAGAAAAAATTGCGTTCGAGGACATTGCGGTGGTGCCGAGTAACTTGGAAGATGTTTTTCTTACACTAACTGGCAAAGAATTGAGGGATTAATGAAAGCATTTTGGCTATTGTTTGTAGCAACATTGAAAATGACCATCCGCAATAAGCAGGCGTTGTTTTGGATGCTTGCTTTCCCTATGATTTTTTTAGTAATTTTTGGCCTTTTCAATATGGATAAAATGGCGGTCGGGCGCATTATTGTTTTAGACCGTGCTCAAACGGAGACGAGCGAGGGAATTGTAAAAGGTTTTAAAGAGGGCGAGGTTTTTACCGTTGTCGAGGGAATAGAGGCAAACGACACAGAAGGGGCAAAGCAAAAAATTATCGATGGAGAAGCGGACTTCGCTGTTATTATTCCGGAAAAATTTAAAGAATTAGCGCAAAACAACGGTGTGGCGCAGGCGCAAGCGATGGTAGCACAAGGAGCAAATTACCGCTCCCCTGCTCCCATAGAAACACCGGAGCCAATTAATTTAGAGGTATATTATAATGAAGCAAACGTCACTGTTAACCCCGTTGTTTTAAACGCCATGGAACAAATGGCAACAAGCGTCAATATGAAAGCGGCGCAAACACCAGAAATAATAAAAATAGATAAAAAATCAGTCACCAACCGCCGCGTCCGTTACATTGACTTTTTAATTCCAGGAATTGTGGCTATGAGTTTAATGCAATCGGCCATTATTGGCATTGCCGTGTTTTTAACAGAGGCGCGCGAGAAAAAAATTCTTAAGCGCATTCTCGCGACGCCCGTTAACAGGCGCTCCTACATTGCCGCCCAAGTTATGGCACGCCTCATTATTGCCCTGCTACAAGCGGTAATTATTTTAGGGGCTGCCCGCCTCATTCACGGCGTGGAAATTTACGGCAGTTACTGGAACCTTTTGCTCTGGGCACTTTTGGGAACAGCAGTGTTTTTGATGATCGGTTTTATTGTCGCAAGCTTTTCCAAAACAACAAGCGCCGCGGAAAGCTTGTCACAGGTTGTTTCCATGCCCATGCTCTTTTTGTCGGGCGTCTTTTTCCCCACTGACTCATTGCCAGACTGGGTACAAAAGATAGTTGATTACTTGCCTCTAACACCCGTAATAACCGCGTTGCGCGCAGTGACGCTGGATGGCAAAGCGCTTAGTGAAACGCTTAGTGAATTTTGGATTGTGGGTGCCTGGATACTGGCAACATTTATTATTGCATTGTTTTCATTTAGAACCGCAAGAGAATAAATATAGTATTATGGCAAGAGTAGTAATTAAATTATCAGGCGAAGCGCTCGCGGGGAACAAAGAAACCGGCATTGATATTGCAACGATTAACAAGGTAAATGAAAAAATTTCCGAAGTGGTGAAAGCAGGACACGAGGTAGCAATTGTGGTAGGCGGGGGTAACTTCTTTCGCGGTCGTGAAATTGCAAAATCAGGAGACGAGCGGGCCGCCGCCGATTACATTGGCATGCTCGCCACCACAATGAACGCGCTTGTTTTGCAAATTGAGCTGGAAAAAATTGCCATCGCTACCCGTGTGCAGACTGCCTTGGCAATTGCCGCCGTGGCGGAACCATTTATCCGCCGGCGTGCCATTAGGCATTTAGAAAAAAAGAGGGTGGTTATTTTTGGGGCGGGCACGGGCAACCCATTTAACTCTACCGACTTGGCGGCAGTAATTCGCGCGTTGGAAATAGATGCAGACATGGTGCTAAAAGCAACACTGGTGGATGGCATATATTCCAGCGACCCCAACAAAAACAAAAATGCGCGCAAGCTCGAAAAAGTTACTTTCAAAAAAATTCGCCATGAAAACTTAACAGTAATGGACATGCCTGCCGTTACTCTAGCGGAAGAAAATAATTTGCCTATTAGGGTATTTAAGCTTTTTGGCAAAAGCTCGATTGTCGATATTATAAACGGCACCGGCATTTACAGCGAAATAAGCTAATTTGAAAAATTCCTTACAGTTCGAACGAAGAGAGAACTACCGCGTTAGGATAACAACTTACGGAAATAGTTCTCGTCGCTCCGCTCCTCGAACGATAAGATTTTACTGTTCGAACGAAGTGAGAACTACCGCTCTAGGATGACAACTAGCGCAAATAGTTCTCGGACATTAATCCTCGAACAATAAAACTTTACTGTTTGAACGAAGTGAGAACTACCCGTAACCTCTTTACTGTTCGAACTGTACCCAGTGAGAACTACCGCTCTAGGATAACA
>JAGOOF010000041.1 GCA_017992655.1 Patescibacteria group bacterium | reverse complement strand
GTACACCTCCTGTTGAGTTTAGCGATAATCGTGTTATTTGCCCGCTCGATGGAACGAAGGTAGAAGAGGGAAATATTAAGCATCCCTTGGCGATAATGGTAGAGAATCACACCCAAGCCCGCCCTCAGGCTGGCCTCGATAAAGCAAGCATTGTTTACGAAGCAGTTGCCGAGGGAGGCATTACAAGGTTCATGGCATTATTTGCCTGTTCTAGTACCGAAAAAGTCGGTCCTGTCCGTTCCGCAAGGACATATTACGTTGACTGGGCGCAAGAATATAATGCTTTTTACGCACACGCGGGTGGCGCACAGAATGCTCTAACAAAAATCGTTGAAGACGGGGTACTCGATTTAAACCATAACGCTACTGCCTTCTGGCGCCAAAACGATGGACGTGCGTTAGAGCACACTCTCTATACCTCCGTGCCACTTCTCTACCAGTATGCACAAGCAAGAGGCTATAACGATAAAAGTGACAATAAGTTGCGTCAGTGGCTATTTAAAGAAGAAGATGCAGCCACTATGCGTCCCACGGAAGAAAAAATTTACGACGTGAACTTTTCCAGCGCCCTCTATAATACCCAATGGAAGTATGATCCTGCTTCTAACTCGTACCTGCGTTTTCTTGCCGGACAACCGCACAAAGACGAGATAAGTGGAGAGCAACTAAGAGCAAAAAACGTGGTTATTGCCACTTACTCAAGAAGAGCAGTGCAGTCGGCAGGAAAAACGGTTTATGATTTCACGACTACTGGCAGTGGAGAAGCAAAAATACTTCGTGACGGAGTTGTTATTACCGGTACCTGGAAGAAAGAAGGTAAAGATCGTACTTTATTTTACGACAGTAACGGAAGAGAAGTGCAATTCAACCCCGGACAAACATGGATTCAGGTTATTAACCCAGATGCAGGGAGCACTAACGCTTAACGATAAAATTAGCCATAGTAAAACCTCCGCACGAGGCGGAGGTTTTACTTTTATATAGAGCTCATAATGCCTTTTACTTTGGCAACATAGCTCCACGAGTGGTTGTAACGGAACAGCGCATTATCGATATTACCACTGTTTGCGCCGTTGGCAGCAAGATAGTTAGCGGCACCATGAAGAGCATCGTGAATATTCATGATATCAGCGACACCATCACCGTTACCGTCTTGCCCGTAGGCACGCCAGGTACTGGGTAGAAACTGCATCGGACCAGTAGCACCAGCGCTGGAACGATTGGGCTGATACCAGCGTTTACCAGATTCAATTTGGTGCACCGCTTCCAATAGTTGCCAGGCAATGCCATATTTACTAGCGACTTGAGCATATACTGCTCTTTTTTCTTCTAGTGGAGGGTCGCTAACAGGCGTCGGTAATACCGCTACACTGGCCAAAGACGCTTTTTTTGTCAACGCGAGTTCGCGTTCTTTTTTTTGCGCTAAGGACTCACCGCGTTCGATGTTTGCTTTTGCTACTACCTCCCTTTCGAAGATATTTTCTTCGATCTTTATATGGGGGAAAACAGTAACTTTATTTGGCTCGGCCTCTACCTGGGGAATATATGCTATACCCAGCAATAGAGGAAGGGCTGTTGCTATTGCTAACCTTATGGAACGAATCAAGGTATTGTTTACCATTATTACGTTCAACTCCTAGCTGCTCCTTTAGGGAAACTTCGACGACTAACCCGAAGTTATTGATTTCTTATCTTTAGGCAATAAAAAACCTCCCTTTCAGGAGAAGAGAGAATTGTACCATAAAAAAACCGCCCTGTCAAGGGTTCTAGCCACAAAAAACCCTAATTAAGCACAGACAATAGGGCCGGCGGGAGCACCGGCGAGTACATGGAGATGAAGATGGTCTACCTCTTGTCCACCATCTCCTTTTGTGTTGATTAACACACGGTATCCTTTTTCCGCAAAGCCGTGCTCGCGGGCAAGTGTATTGATGATTAGGAGTAGTTTGCCAGCAAGGCTGTTATCCTTTAATTCGTTAAGGCTCTTAATATGTGCTTTGGGAACAACAAGCCAATGGATCGGCCGCCTTGGATTGATATCGTTAAACACTATCAGGTCGTTGTTTTCAAAAACTATGCTCGCCGGTAGCTCTTTGTTGATAATTTTACAAAATAAGCAATCGTTACTCATAGCATTATTATAAAACGTTGATTAACGGCCGTCAATCTGCTACAATGACGGAAAGATAGAAGGGAAGGTGATAAGGTTGGAGAAAAGAAAAGTCGAAAGCTTTGATGTAATGTTACGCCGCTTTTTCCGCGATGTTCAACAGAGTGGCATTTTAACTGAGATCAAAAAGCGACGATACAAGGAGAAAAAACTCTCTCGTACTAGAGTGAGAGAAATTGCAAAAAGAAAGTCTATCCGTAAAAAAGCAAAGCGGGGTTATTAATGGCTATAATTGAAACTATAGATCAAGACCTGAGAAACGCAATGAGAGCAGGGCAGGCAAAAAATGTAACAACCCTACGTTCTCTTAAGGCATCTCTTCAAAATGCAACTATCGAGAATCGTGGCGACTTAAAAGATGAACAGATTATCAATGTTTTGCAACGTGAAATAAAAAAAAGAAAAGAAGCCGCAGAACTCTACAGGTCTTCCAAGAGAGAAGAGCTTACCAAGCAAGAGCTCGACGAGGTGAAAATAATTGAAAAATATCTTCCCCGCCAAATGAGCGAGAAAGAGCTTGATTCTTTAATTGAACAAGCGATGCAAGAAACAGGTGCAGGCTCTCCTTCCGACATTGGGCGCGTTATTGGGGTAGTAGTAGCACGAGCGGGAGGAAAGGCCGATGGAGGGAGAATTGCTAACGCAGTTCGCGCTAAATTGCAAAAATGAAAATCGACCTAGTAAATCTTTCCACTGAAAAGTTCTTCAATAAAAAGAGCATAGGCCTGTGGATAGAAGACGAGCTAACAAAGCACGGCTATGACAACAACTGGCTTGTGGAAGTACTTATTGTGGATAAGTCAAAGATGAGGGCCATCAACAAGAAATACCGCCAGAAAGATAAGGTAACAGACGTGTTAAGCTTTCCTCAATTTGACACCCTCCCAAAGGAGGGAAAAGGAGAAGTTCTTGGGAGTATCGTCCTTTGTCCTAAGGCTTTTGGTAATCAAGAAGCAGAAGAACTTCTGCGCCACAGCGTTAAGCATTTGATCGGTATTCACCACAAATAAATATGGGAAAACCATCATTGCTTTGAACTATCGGCAATCTTTTACTATAATATAGAAAGATTAAAGTTTATAACTGTATACAAGAAGAGAGGGATTAATGGCGCGCTTTGGACGTGATAATGAACAGATTGGCATAGGCATTGACATAGGGGCAAGTAAAGTCGCGGTAACAATCGGGCAAAAAAGAGAAGGGCTTACCAATGTCCTTGCTATCGGTACAGCACCAAGCTCTGGCTTGAGAAGAGGAATTATTATTGATTCCGACGAGGTGATTAGTAGCCTCTCTGCCGCGCTTGAAGACGCTCATCGCAAATCCGGTATCATCATTGATCACGCTATGGTTGGCATTAGTGGTGTTGGCACAAAAACACTAGATAGTAAAAGCATTGTCGCTATCACCAGTGGCGATGAAGGAATTAGCGTTACTGACATTGACAATGTCACTGAATCAGCGCGCGCTGTGGCGCTACCTCCCAATTATGAAATTATTCATTCTTTTCCGATTATTTATACCATCGATAACCAGGAGCAGAGCAAAGACCCTCTCGGCATGAAAGGCACTCGTCTTGAGGGAGAAATTTTGGTTGTTGGAGTCCCCAGCGCAAATGTTAACAGTTTGGTGCGCATTATTAACCAAGCAGATATTTCATTAGATGGCTTAATTTTTTCACCACTTGCCAGCGCACGGGCAGTTTTGAATAAAAAACAAAAAGAACAAGGCGTGCTCTTGCTCGATATTGGCGCAGGAACAACCGGTTATGCAGTTTTTGAAGAAGGTGATTTAATAGATACAAATGTTTTGCCCATCGGTTCAAGCCATATTACTAATGACATCGCGATTGGTTTAAAAACAACTCTGGAAATTGCGGAACGCGTAAAAACCCAGTACGTAGACGCTAACCCAGGCAGTGCAAGCGACAAGATGGTAGATCTTTCCAAGATCGAAGGTGATAAAGAAGAGGGGAAATTTTCCGGTAGCGAAATCACTACTATAGTTGATGCTCGCCTCAAAGAACTTTTTGCGATGGTACGAAAAGAGCTTAAAAAAATTAAACGCGATGCAATGCTACCTGCCGGCGCGGTTTTAACAGGGGGAGGGGCAAAACTTAAAGGCATTGTATCGCAGGCAAAAGAGAACTTAGAGCTACCCGCGCAAATCGGAATCCCGAGCCTAGAAATAGGGGGAGCAGTTGACAAGCTCGACGACCCAAGCTACGCTACAAGTATAGGATTAATGCTACAAAGCGTTGAATATGGGCCACAGGAGGGGACTAGTGGCGGTTTTGTGGTTAAAATAAAAAATGCTAAGGTGGAGGGACTGGCAAACAAGGCAAGGAATATCATCAAACAATTCCTGCCTTAAGGAGATTATATGACCGATAAGCACCTCTCCGAGGTAGACACTTTGGCCAAAATAAGAGTAGTAGGAGTCGGTGGCTCAGGTGGTAACGCAGTAAACAGAATGATCGAGGCAAGACTCAAGGGAATTG